>NZ_JACVVH010000080.1:0-13772 GCF_016647865.1 Pseudomonas sp. S60
CATTTCGCAAAACCCCTATCTGCGTATGCAGGTAGGGGTTTTGTCTTTGTGGGTTATTAAACCCTGGCGCAAACATGAAACCTGCGTCATCTATGCCTGATGCCTGCTGGGCCGGTGCTACGCTCGCGGAAACTCCGCAAGGGTACTTCACCATGGAAATGAACTGGCACCAGGCCCTGCAACAGAGCCTGACCTGGCTTGCAATTGCCTCGTTTATTACGTTCGCCTGCTTCGCCATCGCGGCGGCTCTGGCTGTTCGCTACGCGCGCTGGGGGCAGCAGTTCTGGCAGGTGGCAGGCCCGTATTTCAACCCCAGGCGCAGCTGGAAGCCCCTGCTGGGCTTCGCTGCGCTGCTGATACTGACGCTGTTTTCGGTCCGCCTGGAAGTGCTGTTTTCTTACTGGTACAACGGCTTCTACAGTGCGCTGCAGGGCCTTGACCAAACTGCGTTCTGGTCACTGCTTGGCGTGTTCGCGATACTGGCAACCATCCACGTGCTGCGCTCGTTGGTCGCTTTCTACGTTAGCCAGGCTTTCAGCATCAGGTGGAGGGTTTGGCTTACCGAGCGCCTGACCCGTGACTGGACCCAGGACGACGCCTACTACCGAGGTCGTTTCGTGAGTGAGCCCGTGGACAACCCGGATCAGCGGATCGAGCTGGATGCCAGCGTGTTCGTCAGCAGCTCCCTGACGCTGGCCTTAGGGGCTGTGAGCGCTTTGGTTTCACTGGTCGCCTTTACCGGCATCCTCTGGGGGTTATCGGCGCCGCTGACGGTTTCCGGTATCGACATCCCCAGGGCCATGGTGTTTGCAGTGTACGTGTACGTGCTATTGGCCACCTGGGTAGCCTTCCGCTTGGGTAAGCCACTCATCAAGCTCAACTTCCTCAACGAAAAACTCACCGCCAACTTCCGTTACGCCTTGATGCGCATGCGCGAGAACGCGGAGAACATCGCTTTCTATCAAGGTGGCACGCTTGAGCGACACACGCTGCTAGGCCGGTTCGGCGCATTGATCCTCAATGCCTGGGCGCTTGTTTTCAGAAACCTCAAGTTCAGCGGTTTCAACCTGGGGGTAAGCCAAGTTGCAGTGGTGTTCCCCTTCATTCTCCAGGCACCCCGGTTTTTCAGTGGTGCGATCAAGCTGGGCGATGTGATGCAGACCTCGCAGGCGTTTGGTCAGGTACAAGATTCGCTGTCGTTCTTCCGTGAGTCCTACGATGCATTTGCCCAGTACCGTGCCACCCTGAATCGTCTGACCGGCTTTTTAAATGCTAATCAGCAGGCCAGGGCGTTACCCCGCACCGAGGTGAGCGACCAGCCCGATGGGCTGCTTGTTGAGGGCTTGCAGGTCAGGCGCCCGGACGGCATCCCGCTGATCTCAGACCTCGATCTGGACCTGCGTGCTGGCCATGCACTGTTGATTCAGGGTGCTTCGGGCAGCGGCAAGACCACGCTGCTACGCGCGCTGGCTGGTCTGTGGCCTTATGCTGACGGTGCGGTGCGGCGTCCTCCAGGCCTGCATGCGCTGTTCCTTTCACAGCGCCCATACCTGCCCTTGGGGAACCTGCGCACCATCATCGCTTACCCGGCCACTTACTCGCTCAGTGATGAACAGCGGGTGGCGCAGGTGCTGAGCCAGGTGAGCCTGAGCCACCTGCGCGAACAGTTGGACACTCAATGTGATTGGTCGGGCGTGCTGTCCCTCGGTGAACAGCAGCGTCTTGCCTTCGCACGCGTACTGTTCAATCGCCCTGAGGTGGTGTTTCTCGATGAGTCCACATCGGCAATGGACGAGGGCCTGGAACACGCCATGTATTCCCTGCTTCGGCAGCACATGCCACGCGCCTTGCTTGTCAGTGTGGGGCACCGCAGTACGCTCGCCGGGCTGCATACCCATCGACTGCGCTTGGACGGCGAGGGTGCATGGGGCATGCAACCCCTGTGAACGTAGGTCGCAGCCTGGCATAAGGTTCCCTGGGAAGGTGTAAATTTCGTAAATACGATATAAACACAATTGAGAATAAATGTATTTTCCATCCCTGTTGGCCACTCGAGCAGTGCGGGCCGGTGGGCGAGGGCTCCCGGTGACCCCGGGTGCGCCGTTTCGCCCTTGAACAGCAGGAGATGTACCGATGCAGTGCAGAACTTCACCCAACAGCCTGGCCCTGGTGCTTTTCTCGCTGGTGTCACCGGCCGTGATGGCCACCGCCACCTCGACCGACGATAAGGGTGAGGTTCTGAATGCCCCATCTGCCGACAACGCCCTGGTGATTCAGGACACACTGATCACAGCCGAGCGTGAGGCCCGGCAAGCACTGGGCACCTCGATCATCACGGTTGAAGACATCAAGCGCCACCCACCAGCCAATGACTTGTCCGATATCATCCGCCGCGAGCCGGGTGTGAACCTGACCGGTAACAGTGCAAGCGGTGCGAGGGGCAACAACCGGCAGATCGACCTGCGCGGCATGGGCCCGGAAAACACCTTGATTTTGATCGACGGAAAGCCCTCCAACGCCCGCAACGCGGTACGTTATGGCTGGAACGGCGACCGTGACACCCGTGGGGAAACCAACTGGGTGCCGGCCGAGGCAGTCGAGCGCATCGAGATCCTGCGCGGTCCGGCTGCTGCCCGCTATGGCTCAGGCGCCATGGGCGGGGTGGTGAACATCATCACCAAGCGCCCTTCCGATGAACTCAAGGGTGGCGTGAGCCTGTACACCCAATTGCCTGAAGACAGCGCCGAAGGCGCCAGCCGGCGGGCCAACTTCAACCTGAGCGGCGGCCTTACCGAAAACCTTGGCCTGCGGGTTTACGGGGGTTTGGCCAAAACCGATGCCGACGACCTGGACATCAACGACGGCCACGCCACCAGCGCGTTGGTGGCGGGCCGCGAAGGTGTGCGCAACAAGGACATCAATGGCCTGGCGAGCTTGAGGCTTAACGATGAGCATCGTCTCGAAGCCAGTGCGGGCTACAGCCGTCAGGGCAATGTGTTCGCGGGCGATACCATGAACAGCAACGGCGGTGGTGATGTCGATTTTGTTTCCAGCCTGTATGGCCATGAAACCAATGTCATGCAGCGCAGCACTTACGATCTCACGCACCTTGGGGATTTCACCTGGGGCACCAGCAAAACCTCGCTAGGCTACGAGTACGTCCGTAACTGGCGCCTCAACGAAGGCCTGGCAGGCCGCACGGAGGGTGCCCCCAGTGGCGAAGGCGCTGCCATGTCGCGGTTGCGCAACACCCGGTTGAGCAGTGAGGTGAACCTGCCGTTTGCACTGGGCAGCACCGAACACGTACTGACCCTGGGTGGCGAGTACCTGTACGAGGCGCTCAATGACCAAGGCTCGTTACGCCCGCAGAGTTCTGACCCTGCCGGGGGTGGAAGTATTGCCGGCTTCGAGCGCAGCAACTCCAAGATGACGGCCCGCAGCCATGCGTTTTTCGTCGAAGACAACATCGTGGTTGGCAACACGACCGTCACGCCTGGCCTGCGTTTCGACCACCACGAAACCTTCGGCGACAACTTCAGCCCCAGCCTTAACCTTTCCCACAAGCTGACCGACGCATTGTCGCTCAAGGGTGGCATCGCACGGGCCTACAAGACCCCGAACCTGTACCAGTCGAACCCCAATTACCTGCTGTACAGCCGAGGCAACGGCTGCAGTGTCCTGCAAACCAACCGGGGCGGTTGCTACCTGCAGGGTAATGCGGACCTCAAGCCTGAAATCAGCGTCAACAAGGAAATCGGGCTGCAATACGACCAAGGCAGCTGGCGCACCAGTGCCACGTACTTCCGCAATGACTATAAAAACAAGATCATCGGCGATACCGATGTGCTGTATACCCTCGGCACAGGTAGCCGTGTGACCCAGTGGGACAACGCCGGCAAGGCGCGCGTGGAGGGCATCGAGGGCAACTACTTCGTCGAATTGACGCCCACCCTGGACTGGAATACCAACCTCACCTGGATGCTGGACAACCATAGCCGTGAGACCGGCGAGCCGCTCTCGGTCATCCCGCGCTTCACCGTCAATACCACCCTGGACTGGCGCGCTACCGAGCAGCTGTCGTTGCAGGTGGCGGGGACCTGGTTCGGCAAGCAGAAGTCGCCATCCTACAACTACCGCACCCAACAGGACTACGATACCAGTGCGCAGCAGGATGTAGACGCCTACGGCCTGGTGGATGTCAGTGCAGGCTACGCATTCAATGCCAACTACGATGTGCGCGTTGGAGTGAACAACGTCTTCGACAAGCAGATCCTGCGCGGTGGCAATGCCAGCACCTCTGGTGCCAACACCTACAACCAGCCGGGCAGGGCGCTGTTCATGGCATTGAATATCAACTTCTGACGCACCGGCCGCCCCGCTCCTGGGGCGGCTGCCTTTGATGTCCGGGCAGCAGGCGTGCTAAACCGTACGCTTGTTTCCGCGAGACCTCAGCATTGAAAGCCACGCACCTTACCCTCGTTTGCCATGCCTTGACCCAGTCGCAGAAGGCCGGGCGCCTGCCCGCACCTGGCGACCTCCTGGTCCAGTCAGCCTGGCAAGCCTTCGAGACGCCGCCAGATACACACGTGATCACAGCACCCGAGCAGCGCGCGCGCGAAACGGCAAGCAGGTTCGGACACGCACGGGTAGCGCCGTTGTTGGCCGATTGCGACCTCGGTGACTGGCAGGGGATGCCGCTGAAGCAGTTGCAGGCAGAGCAACCGCAGGCGCTTGCTGACTGGCTGCAGGACCCGGCCAGCACGGTGCACGGTGGCGAGTCCTTCGCTGCGGTGTGCCAGCGCATGGCGGCATGGCTGGTAACCTTCGACAGGCCTGGGGCGTGGTTGGCAGTGACTCACCCATGGGTAATACGCGCTGTGCTGGTGCAGGTGCTGGGCTGCCCACTCAGTGCAGCCCAGCGCATCGACATCCTGCCATTATCGCGCCTGCAGCTCGCCAGTACCGGTCAGTGGCGCCTGCGGGTCAGCTGAGCCTCAAAACGCCAGCTTATAGCCGATCAGCAACAGCATCGCAGCCAGGCAGGGGCGCAGCACACGGTCCGAGATCCGCCCGGTGAGATGGCTGCCCAGGTAGATGCCTGGCAACGAACCCAGCAGCAGATAACCCAGCAGTGACCAGTCCATGTTGCCCATGCCGGCATGCCCCAGGCCGGCCACCAGGGTAAGCGGGACGGCGTGGGCGATCTCTGTGCCTACCAGGCGACGGGTGATCAGGAAAGGGTAGAGCAGGAACAGCGCCACCGTGCCCAACGCACCGGCGCCGATGGACGTGAGCGTGACCATCACGCCCAGTACCACGCCCGTGAGGATGGTCAGGGTATTGAGGCTGCGGTCGCTCAGGTGATAATGGTCGCCGGCATGGCGGCTGGCAAAGGCCTGCAGGCGGGACTTGAACAGGATCGCCAGCGCGGTGAGGATCAACACCACAGCGAGGCCCTGCTTGATGATGGCGTTCACCGCCGTGGTGTCTGTGTGCAGGGTGCTGAGAAACCACAGGGTCAGTGCCGCGGCCGGCACGCTGCCCAGGCTGAGCAGGCCCGTTATCTTCCAGTCGATGTTCTTGTTGCGCGCATGTACCCACACGCCGCTGGCCTTGGTGATGGCCGCGTAGAGCAAGTCGGTGCCAACGGCCGTGGCCGGGTTGATGCCGAACCACAACAGGATCGGGGTCATCAGCGAGCCGCCACCTACCCCGGTCATGCCGACGATGAAGCCTACAACCAGCCCTGCAATGGTGAACCCAAAAGAACCTACATCCATACGCTACTCGACTGCCCAGCTTTGCCCGTTATCGGATGCAGCCAGCATATAGATTTTTTTATAGCCAAATAGACTTGTTCGTTATTAGGTTATAACCAGGGGTGGCGCCAGGTTGCGCCACCCCCACTGGGTCAGATCCTGAAGCTGCCCACCAGTTGCTTCAGGCGCCCGGCCTGCTGAGCCAGCTGGTCACAGTGCAGCAGGGTTTCATTAAGGTTCTCCACCCCTTGCTGGTTCAGCGCGTTGATCTGTGTGATGTCCAGGTTCAGGCTTTCGACAACAGCTGTCTGCTCTTCGGTAGCGGTGGCGACCGACTGGTTCATGCCATCGATTTCACCGATCCGCTGGGTAACGCTGGCCAGGCGCTCTCCCGCCTGGTTGGCAACCTGTACCGTCTGCTCGCTGGACACCTGGCTGGTGTTCATCGTGTGCACGGCCTCCCGCGAACCCACCTGCAGGCTGGTGATCATGCGGTGGATTTCTTCTGCCGACTCCTGGGTACGGTGTGCCAGGTTGCGCACTTCGTCGGCCACCACGGCGAACCCGCGGCCCGCTTCACCCGCACGTGCGGCCTCGATTGCCGCGTTGAGGGCCAGCAGGTTGGTCTGTTGGGAGATGCCCTTGATCACGTCGAGGATCTTGCCGATTTCATCGGTACTGGCGTTGAGCGTCTCGATCTGCGCGCAGGACTCGCTGATGCGTTGCGACAGGGCGGTCATGGCGCTGATCGCCTCTTCGACAACCGCCCGGCCACCATGGGCCTGCTCGCTGGCGCCGCTGGCGTGCTGCGATGCATCGGCGGCATTGCGGGCAATTTCCTGGGTCGCAGCCCCCAGCTCGTTGATCGCTGCGGCCACGCTGTTGGTGCGCATGCTCTGCTCTTCAGAGCCATTGATGGACGCGTTGGATGCACTGACCACTTTCTCGGACAGGTCGTGAACCAGGCGCGTGGCCGACGATACTTCGCTGATGGACGCATGAATGCGTTCGACGAACCGGTTGAAGGAGGCTGCCACCTCACCGAACTCATCCTGGTTCTGCACCACCAGGCGGCGGGTGAGGTCGCCTTCGCCCTCGGCAATATCGCGCATCGCACGGCCCATGGTCGTCAGCGGCCGCATCAGCACCGGGATCAGCAGGCCGAGCACAGCGGCGATGGCCGCCACGGCGATGAGCATTGCAATGATTGCAGAGGTGCGGAACTGGCTGAGTGCGGCGTAGGCCTTGTCCTTGTCGATCGACAGGCCAATGTACCATTGCGCCGACGGCAGGCCGGCAACCGGAGCAAACGAAATCAGGCGCTCCTGGCCGTTGAGGGTGACATCCTGCATGCCTGCAGCGACCCGCAGGTTGCTGCCGGGGTAAATGTCTTTCAGGTTCTTCATGACCTGGTCTTTATCGGGGCTCACGATCACCTGGCCAGTGCTGTCTGCCAGGAAGGCGTGGCCAATGCCGCCAAAGTCGACCGAGTTGATGATTTCGACCAGGGTATCGAGGCTCACGTCGCCCCCCACCACGCCCATCATCTCGCCATTGACCTTGCTTTTGACGGGCACGGCGACGGTTACCATCAGGCCGCCTACGGCACCTTGGTAGGGTGCTGTCAGTACAGTCTGCCCTGCGCTGGCAGCCACGCCATACCATGGCCGCTGCCTGGGGTCATAACCTGCGGGCATCTGTGCATCGGGGCGCTGGGTGAAGCTGCCGTTGGCCTGGCCGAAATAGGTGAAGAGGAAGTTGCGAGTGTACGAGGGCTGCTCGATCAACCCGGCCAGCTCGTTGCCGGCGCCCAGCAGGCCAATATCCTGTGCCAGGTTTTCCAGCACCAGAATGCGGCCGCCCATCCAGTTTTGCACGCTGCTCGCCGTCAGCGCTCCCGACTGCTCCACCGAAGCTTCGATGTTCTGGCGGATGGTGTTGCGTTGCAGATAATCGTTGTAGAGGGTGAACAGGGCGAATGCCAGCACCACGACACCGCAGGCGCTGAGCAGGATCTTGTGGCGAAATTTCAGGTTCATGTTTCGAGACCTTGAGCCAATGAGGGGAGGGCGCCGTGCGCTCATGACGCACTGCGGGGCCTGTCGACCGGGGTATCGGCTCACCCGGTAAAAGGTTGATACACCTACGGAAATTTCTTAAGGGCGTTTCGACAAACGGCGTTCAGCAGGCTGCCAGCTGTTCGATCAGCAGCCGCGCAGCTTGTTGCAGCGGCTGCTGCTTGCGCCAGAGGATATGCACCGGCAGCTGCAGCGCGTTGCGTGTGTTGCGAAAGTGCAGCCTCACCAGCCGGCCGCTGGCCAGCAACGGCGCCACCCGGGACAGTGGCAGGTCGCCCCAGCCCAGGCCGGCCTGGACCATCTGCAGGGCAAGGTCAAAGCTGTCGGTGGACCAATGCGCGGCGCCGATCAGGGGGCGGGGGTCGGCCAACGGCAGGTCGCGGCTGCGCACCAGAATCTGTCGAATCCGGGTCAGGTCCTCCAGGTAGTGTATGGCGCCGCCGTCCAGGGCAGGGTGAGCAGGGGCCAGGGTCGCTACCAGCGACTCTTCACCTATGAATTGAAAGCCGCGGTGGCCCTCCACCTGCAAACCGGCGAAGGCCACGCACAGGTCTGCACGACCGCTGTCCAGCAATTGCAGCGCTTCTTCCTGAGGGGCGCTGAGCAAGGTAATGTCCAGCAGGGGATAGCGTTCGCCCAGCCGGGCGATGGCCGCCAGCAGCGGGCCGTGGTCGATATCAGGGGCTACCGCCAGCGTGAGGCTGCTTTCCAGCCCTCGCGACAACTCCAGCGCATGCACCTGCAGCAACCCCAGTTGCTCGGCTATCAGCCGGGCATGCGGCTCCAGCGCCAAGGCCTGCGCGGTGGGGCGCACTTCCCGTGCGCCCCTTTCGAACAGGCTGTAGCCAAGCTCGGCCTCCAGGTTGCCAATCCCCATGCTCACAGCTGAGGGTACGCGCTTGAGTGTGCGTGCGGCCGCTGAGAACGACCCTTGGTCGAGTACGCTCAGAAACAGCTGAATATTGTCGCTGGAAAAATTCATCGGGCTCTCCTGTCAGCTCATCTGACAGCTGCTGACTTTTACTGTCAAGCAGGGTGAAGCAAACTTCGCGCAATCATGTCGTGATGTTGGAGGAAAGCGCTGTGCAGGGTCTGAAACGCAAGCTGGTGTATGTGACGTTCTACGAGTTGATTGGGTTGTGCATGTCCACGCTCGGGCTCGCTTACCTGTCTGACACCCAGGCGTCCCACACTGGCCCGCTGGCGGTGATGATCACCACCATCGCCATGCTCTGGAACCTGATCTACAACACGGTGTTCGAGTATTGGGAAAGCCGCCAGCGTACGCGTGGGCGCAGTGTGGCAAGGCGCATCGTGCATGCCATCGGCTTCCAGCTGACGCTGGTGATCTACCTGATACCGCTGATTGCCTGGTGGCTAGGCATGACCCTTATGGAGGCGCTGCTGGTAGACATGGCGTTCATCATCCTGGTGCCGTGCTACACCTTTGCCTACAACTGGGCATTCGACCGGCTGTTCGGCCTGCCAGCGTCAGCCATGGCGCCTGCCTGATCAGGCGTTGATCCGGCGCCGCCCACTGCTCAACCCAGTTGGAGCTTGCCTTCAAGCCGGTCGAGGTGCTTGTGCATCAGTGCCAGCGCAGCGGGCGCGTCGCCTTGCTCCACCGCATCGATGATCGCGGCGTGCTCCTGCCATGCACAGTGGTCGCAGCAGGGGGATTCGTAGCGGGCGATGATCAGCGAGGTCATCGGTACCAGCCCGTTGAGAAAGCGCGCCAGCGGGGCATTGGCCGCCACCTGCGCCAGTTTGAGATGAAACTCGCCGCCCAGCCGGATGGCTGCGCAGCGCTCGCCATTGTCGTGGTGCTGGCGTTCGCGTTCTACCAACTGGCGAAGCTGGCGCACCTGCGCTGGCCGGGCACGTTCGGCCGCCAGGGTAATCAAGGTGGTTTCGGCCAGGCGCCGGGCGCTCAGCACCTGGCGTGCCTGCTCAGGGTCGGGCGCCGCCAGGTGTGCCGTGTGGCTAGGGCGTTGCACCACCACTTGTTGGTCGCACAGGCGCCCAAGTACCCGGCGAATGACCGTACGGCTGACGCCAAAAGCATGGCCCAGAGCCTGTTCGGGTAGCAGGCTGCCGGGCGGCAAGCGCTGTTCGAGGATCGCATCGAACAGCCGCGGGTAGATCTGCTCGGCCGAGAGCCGGGTTTCCCCCGCAGCAAGCAGGGCAGGCAAAGGGTGGGCGCCGTTCATCGTCGCTCTCCTGGGGTCAAGGGGTCGGGTGCTCATCGGGTACATTCAGGGCAATACCCATACGCAGCCCTTCTGCCAGAATGTGCTGTCGCATCTGCGCGCTGGCTTGCGCGCTGCTGCGTTCGCGTATGGCGCGCACCACGGCTTCATTTTCTTTCAGCCGCGCTGCCAGATGCTCCGGTGAGTTGCGCAGCATGTCGGCGCTCTGCTTGAGGGCGTTGCCGGTTTGTTGCACCACGCTCTGGAAGATCGGGTTTGTGGTAAGGGCGAACAGCGCTTCGTGGAAAGCGATGTAGGCTTTTACCCCCGCCTCGCTGTCGTGCGCCTCCAGTGCTTCGCGCATGTCCATGAGGGTCAGGCGTAGTTGGCCAATGTCCTGGCTGTTGGCCGATTGCGCCACCAGGCCGACGATGAACGGCTCCAGGGTGTAGCGCAGCTCCAGCACATCGGCAAGGCTCGCCGCTGCGCCGGTGTCCAGGGTACGTTCTTGGACTGCACCCTCACCGTCGAGCACCAGTACGCCTTTGCCTGGCAATGATCTGACCAGGCCCAGGGTTTCCAGAACGGTTACCGCCTCTCTCAGGCTCGGCCGGCTGATGCCCATTTGCTCGGCCAGCTCGCGCTGGCCAGGCAGCATGTCGCCGCTGCGCCATTGGCCCCTGGCCAGGGCCTGGCGCAGTTTTTCAACCACTGAATTGACGACGGTGGATGAGCTGATCAAAGTTCGCTCCTTGGAGGGCCGGCACGGGGGCCGGCCGCACGCTTTCAAAAGTCCTGTTGATGGGGGCCTGGTTGTTTGCGGGGTGTGTGCGCAAAGCCGGGTTTGCCGTCGAGCACATTGTTGGCCCGCTCAAGGTCGATGTCCTTTTCCCAGCGTGCAATGGCCACCGTGGCGACGCAGTTGCCAATCAGGTTGGTCAGCGCCCGGCCGATGCCCATGAACCAGTCCACAGCCAGTACCAGCACCAGGCCAACCACCGGTATCGCCGGCACGGCGGTCAAGGTCGCCGCCAGAATCACCAGTGCAGAGCCTGGGATGCCGTGAGCGCCTTTGGAAGTCACCAGTGACACCAGCAAAATGGTCAGCAGGTCGGTCATTTCCAGCGGCGTGCCCGTCGCATTGGCGATGAATACGATGGCCAGGGTGAGGTAGATGGAGAAACCATCGAGGTTGAACGAGTAGCCGGTAGGAATCACCAGCCCCACCGTGGAACTGCCGATGCCCAGATGCTCCAGCTTGCGCATGATCTGTGGCAGCACGGCGTCGGACGAGGCGGTGCCCAGCACGATGGTGAGCTCTTCACGCAGGTATTTGATCAGGGGCAGCAGCTTGAGGCCAGACAAGCGCATCACGGTGCCCAGTACAATCAGCACGAACCCTGCGCAGGTGAGGTAGAACAACGCTACCAGGCCGCCCAGGTGCTGCAGCGATTCAAGGCCGTACTTGCTGGTGGTGAAGGCGATGGCACCGAATACGCCAATGGGCGCCAGGCGCACAATCATGCCCATGATGCGGAAGATCACATGGCTCAGCTCGTTGATCAGGCGCGAGATGCCGGCCGCCGAGTCACCCACCAGGTTGAGTGCACTGCCGAACAGTACCGAGAACAGCAGCACTTGCAGGATATTGTTGTCGGCGAAGGCCCCGACCACCGAGTTGGGGATCAGGTCCATGAAGAAGGCGGTGGCACCATGGATGTGCTGGCCGCGCTCCGCCAGGCTGCTGGCGTCGGCGCTGGACAGCTGGTCCAGATGAATGTTGGCACCGGTACCGATCCCGCTGGTGAAGGCGAACACCAGGCCGATAACCAGGGCCAGTGTGGTCAACACCTCGAAATAGATCACCGATTTCAGGCCGATGCGGCCGACCTTCTTCAGGTCACCTGCGCCGGAGATACCGCTCACTACCACGCAGAAGACGATCAGGCCGATGAGCATCTTGATCAGCTTGATAAAGCCGTCGCCCAAGGGTTTGAGTTGCAGGGAAAGGTCGGGGAAGCTGAGTCCGCAGACGACGCCGAGGGCGAGGCCTAGCACGACTTGAAGAAAGATCGAACGCGAGCACCATTTGAGCATGGAAGTGATCTCTGATCGGTGTCCTTGCTTCGATAGCCGCACGGGGCGAAAGAGCGCAGGACTTAATTATTGTGGTCTTACCGGTTTGTTCAGCGCGTGGTCATAAAACCCCGAAATATTCTGCAATGCAAGGGTTTTTGGCCTTACCGGTCTGACCAGTTGTGGTGCACTCCAGTGGCCCGGGCTCTACTACGGTGCGTGCAGTGGTTTTGACGAACCGCACGCGGGGGTTGCTGCACAGTGCAACGTATTGGATTGCAATCTGCTTGCCAGCTACCCGGCGATTAGCGGCTGCTCAAATGCAAGGCAAAAAAAACGGCACCTGCATGAGGTGCCGTTGTGGATGGCCAACAGTATCAGCCGTGCAGCTCTTCTGCTGCATACAAGGTGTTTTCCAGCAGGCAGGCCCGGGTCATCGGCCCGACGCCGCCTGGCACCGGGGTGATCCAGCCGGCGCGGGGCAGGGCGGTCTCGTAGACCACATCGCCGACCAGCTTGCCGTCTTCCTGGCGGTTGATGCCCACATCAATCACGATGGCACCTTCCTTGATCCATTCACCCTTGACCAGCCCCGGCTTGCCGGCAGCCACGACCACCAGGTCAGCACGGCCAACGTGGCCAGCCAGGTCCTGGGTGAAGCGGTGGCAGACGGTCACGGTGCAGCCGCCGAGCAACAGCTCCATGGCCATAGGCCGGCCAACGATGTTGGAGGCGCCGACGATCACGGCATTCATGCCGTACAGGTCCTGACCGGTGCTCTCGAGCAGGGTCATGATGCCCTTGGGTGTGCACGGGCGCAGCAGCGGGATACGCTGGGCCAGGCGACCGATGTTGTAAGGGTGGAAACCGTCCACGTCCTTGTCCGGGCGAATGCGCTCGAGCAGCAGTGAGGCGTCCAGGTGCGCCGGCAGTGGCAACTGCAGCAGAATGCCATCGACGGCTGGGTCATCGTTGAGGCGGTCGATGAGTTCGGTCAGTGCTTGTTGGGTGGTCTGGCTGGGCAGGTCGAACGCCTGGGAGATAAAGCCGACTTCTTCGCAGTCCTTGCGCTTGTGCGAGACATAGACTTGGGAGGCAGGGTCGGTGCCGACCAGGATCACTGCCAGCCCCGGTGTACGCAGGCCCTGCTGGCGCCGCTCCACGACACGTTGAGCGATCTGCTGGCGCAGCTTGGCGGCGATCGCCTTGCCATCGATTAGGTGTGCAGTCATAGACGCGTGATTAACCATCGAGAAGGAAACAATAAAGAGGGCGCATTCTCGCACGACATCGGCCAAGGGCAAAGGCGGGTGGTCGGGCAAATGCCCTAACCCCTTCAATAATTTATATTTTTTTGAAAAAGGTGTTGACGACCTACAGGGTCGCCTATAAGATTCGCCGCACTTGTCGGACACAGCCTAGCACTGGTTGGCGAAGTCGGGCAGAATGAGCCGTTTGGCAGCAGCCTGCAAAACTTCTCGTTCGG
This sequence comes from Pseudomonas sp. S60, assembly GCF_016647865.1. Lineage (NCBI taxonomy): Bacteria > Pseudomonadati > Pseudomonadota > Gammaproteobacteria > Pseudomonadales > Pseudomonadaceae > Pseudomonas > Pseudomonas sp. S60. The sequence continues at coordinate 13,589 of NZ_JACVVH010000080.1, forward strand.
TTAGGCTTCATGCTTAAGCGCCCGTAGCTCAGCTGGATAGAGCATCCGCCTTCTAAGCGGATGGTCGCAGGTTCGAGTCCTGCCGGGTGCGCCACTTAGGCAGCTTTGGCAAGCAAGTAGGCTGTAATGCAATATGGTGGGCGTAGCTCAGTTGGTAGAGCGCTGGATTGTGATTCCAGTTGTC
>NZ_JACVVH010000081.1:0-12492 GCF_016647865.1 Pseudomonas sp. S60
CGAGCGCAGCTCGCCCCAGCCTAACCTTCAAAAACCGTCAGATCGCTCCACGCTGGCGAAGCGCGTCCAACACCAACTTGACGCCTTCGTCCACGCTGGTGGCCTGGGTGTCGATCACCACGTCTGCATCCAGCGGCACATCGAACGGGAAGCTCTCACCCGGGATGTTGTCGCCGCCGGCTGCGTAAAGCCCCTGTGGGTCACGCTCGCGGCACGCCAGCGGCGAGGCCTGAACGTACACCGTCACCAGGCGGTCTTTGCCGATCAGCGCCTTGGCCTGCTCACGGCCTTCGGCATCCGGGGCCACGAACGCTGCCAACGTCAGCAGGCCGGCTTCGTTGAACTGGCGCGCCACATGGGCGGCGCGGCGCCAGTTTTCAGTACGCCCGGCGCGGTCCTGTGGCAGGCCCTTGTTCAGGTCATGACGCAGGTTCTGGCCATCGAGCACATACACCGCCCGGCCCATGTCGAACAGCTTGCGCTCAACCGCATAAGCCAGGGTGCTCTTGCCGGCACCGGACAAACCACTGAACAGCACGGTGGCAGGCTGCTGGCCGAAGCGCAGCGCACGTTCCTCGGTAGACACGTGCGCCAGCTTGCCGTGCTGGCCGGTATTGCCGTGGGGCAGCACAGGGGGCGCGATGATCATGCCCGCGCCGACGGTGCCGTTAGTCAGGCGGTCGATGACGATGAAGGCACCGGTGGTGCGGTTGCTGTCATAGCCATCCAGGGCAATAGACGCATCCAGGGCCACCTTGACCTGGCCGATCTCGTTCAGTTGCAGCGCGCTGGCACTGCCCTTCTCCAGGGTGTTCACATCCACCTTGTGGGTGATGCTGGCAATCGAGCCAGGCACGTAGCTGGTGGCACGCTTGATGTCGTACTTCTTGCCCGGCAGCATCGGCTCTTCGGCCATCCACACCAGCATGGCGTCGAACTGGTCAGTTACCGGGGGCACGTTGTCGGCATGCACCAGCAGGTCGCCACGGGAGATATCGATCTCGTCTTCCATGGTCAGCGTCACCGCCTGGCCGGGGCCTGCGCTTTCCAGTTCACCTTCGTAGGTAACAATGGATTTCACGCGGCTGCTCTTGCCCGATGGCAGCACCACGACCTCGTCGCCCTTGTGCACCACGCCGCTGGCCAGGGTACCGGCGAAGCCACGGAAGTTCAGGTTCGGCCGGTTCACGTACTGCACCGGGAAGCGCAGGTCAGTGAAGTTGCGGTCAGCCGACACTTCAACGGTTTCCAGGATTTCCATCAGCGTCGGGCCGGCATACCACGGCGAACGCTCGCTGTGGTTGACCACGTTGTCGCCCTTGAGCGCGGACATCGGCACGAAGTGCAGGCTGCTTGGCGTCAGGTTGATCGCTTCGGCGAACGCCAGGTAGTCGGCCTTGATCGACTCGAACACCTGCTCGTCAAAGCCCTTGAGGTCCATCTTGTTGACCGCGACCACGATGTGCTTGATGCCCAGCAGCGACGCGATGTAGCTGTGGCGGCGGGTTTGGGTCTGCACGCCATAGCGGGCATCAACCAGAATGATCGCCAGGTCGCAGGTGGACGCGCCGGTGGCCATGTTGCGGGTGTACTGCTCGTGGCCCGGGGTGTCGGCGATGATGAACTTGCGCTTGGCAGTGGAGAAGTAGCGGTAGGCCACATCGATGGTGATGCCCTGCTCCCGCTCGGCCTGCAGGCCGTCCACCAGCAGCGCCAGGTCGACTTCCTCGCCGGTGGTGCCAGACTTCTTCGAATCACGGGTGATGGCCTCGAGGTGGTCCTCGTAGATCATCTTCGAGTCGTGCAGCAGGCGCCCGATCAGGGTGCTCTTGCCGTCATCCACGTTGCCGCAGGTGAGGAAACGTAGCAGTTCCTTACGCTCGTGCTGGGCCAGGTAGGCGAGGATGTCCTCGCTGATCAAATCGGATTGGTGACTCATTTCATTCAAGCTCCAAGCTGTCAGCTTCAAGCGGCAAGCTTGTCGGCGTACAACTAGTTAGAAATTCTGTTGATCAACCCACTTAGCATTCGGGAGAGCTCGCGGGTTTCGTTAATCCAGCCGGTAGCCAGCCCAGCGTCGATGTAACCTATCTCACCACCGATCATCAGCTGCGTACGCAACTCCCCGCAGGACGCTTTCGCAACGCTGAGATACCAAACCTTCTCTCTGCTCCCGCGCCGCTCCATGCCCTCGGCACTATTGGACGGGATGGAAAGTGCCGACCGCGTGATCTGATCCTTGAATCCATAATCACGACACCCAGCCAGTGTCCGGTACAACTCAATGGCCAGACGCTTACTCCGTTGCCAAACTGCCAGCTTCTCAAAATCCATTACGAGCGCTCCGGGCCGCCCGCAATGCAGGCGGCAATCCACAAGGCTCAAACGCTACGCGCTCTGCTTATGTCTTGCAGCTTGCCGCTTGTAACTTGAAGCTTAAAAATACCCTTGGCGTTTCTTGTCTTCCATGGAGCCAGCGCCATCGTGGTCGATGACCCGGCCTTGGCGCTCGGAAGTGCGCGTCAGGAGCATTTCCTGAATGATGTCGGTGAGCGTCTCGGCTTCCGACTCGACAGCGCCCGTCAGCGGGTAGCAGCCAAGGGTACGGAAACGCACCTTCTTCTTGACGATGCGGGCCTTTTCTTCCTCGGAGAGGTGTTCGAGGATGCGCTCGTCGTCGATCATGATCAGGGTGCCGTTCTTCTCGATCACTTCACGCTCGGCGGCGAAGTACAGCGGCACGATCGGGATGCCTTCGAGGTAGATGTACTGCCAGATGTCCAGCTCGGTCCAGTTCGACAGCGGGAAGACGCGGATCGACTCGCCCTTGTTGACCTTGCCGTTGTACACGTTCCACAGCTCGGGGCGCTGGTTTTTCGGGTCCCAGCGGTGCTTGCTGTCGCGGAACGAGTACACGCGCTCCTTGGCCCGCGACTTCTCTTCGTCGCGGCGCGCACCACCGAAGGCGGCATCGAAGCCGTGCTTGTCCAGTGCCTGCTTCAGGCCCTGGGTCTTCATGATGTCGGTGTGCTTGGAGCTGCCATGGGTGAATGGGTTGATGCCCTGCGCCACCCCTTCAGGGTTGACGTGGGTGATCAGCTCCAGGCCCATTTCCTCGACCATCTTGTCGCGGAAGCGGTACATTTCCTGGAATTTCCAGCGGGTGTCGACGTGCATCACCGGGAACGGCAGCTTGCCCGGGAAGAAAGCCTTGCGCGCCAGGTGCAGCATCACGGCGGAATCCTTGCCGATCGAGTACAGCATCACCGGGTTGTCGAACTCGGCGGCCACCTCGCGGATGATGTGGATGCTTTCCGCCTCCAGCTGTTTCAAGTGCGTCAGTTTGTCGACCATGGCTACTCACGAAAAACGATCTTATGGACGGCCAGCGGGCCGTGTTCGAGCGAGCCACTCTATCACAGCAGATGCTTCTATTTAGGCGGCTGGCTAGATCGAAAGCGTCTAACCATATGACTGGGGGTTTGGGCGTTGCAGGCCAGGCCCTTCGCGGGTAAACCCGCTCCCACAGGGCTGACACGGGCCTTGAATGCTGTGCGATCCCTGTGGGGGCCAGCCTGCCGGCGATGAGGCCGCCAAGGTCAGATAGGGTTCGGGCAATCGATGAACAGGTGCTCCACGGCAAACCGCCGCGCCAGGTAATCACCCAGCGCCTGCACGCCATACCGCTCGGTGGCGTGGTGCCCGGCGGCAATGAAGCTGACCCCATTCTCGCGGGCACTGTGGTACGTCTGCTCCGAAGCCTCACCGGTCAGGTACAGGTCCACCCCTGCGGCAATGGCATCGTCGATGTAGCCCTGCCCACCCCCGGTGCACCAGCCTACCCGGCGAATCATCTGCTCGCCCTCCACCAGCAGCGGCTCACGGCCCAGCACTTCCTGCACCCGGCGGGCAAAGTCGCGGGCGGTCATGGGTTCTGCCAGTGACCCGACCAGCCCGACCACCTTCGGGTTGGCCGGGTCCAGAGCGCCTTCGACAGTGATATCCAGCTGGCGCGCCAGCTGCACGTTGTTACCCACCTCGGGGTGCAGGTCCAGCGGCAGGTGGAACGCCAGCAGGCTGATGTCATGGTTCAGCAGGGTTTTCAGGCGCCGCTGACGAATCCCGGTGATGCAGGGGTTTTCGCCCTTCCAGAAGTAGCCGTGGTGCACCAGCACCAGGTCAGCCTGCGCCTCCACGGCCGCGTCCAGCAACGCCTGGCTGGCAGTCACGCCGCTGACAATACGGCCAACCTGGGGCCGGCCTTCGACCTGCAGGCCGTTGGGGCAATAGTCCTGGACCTTGCTGCTGCCCAGAAAGCGCTCGGCTTCCTCGACCAGGGTATTGAGAGCGACGGCCATTAAATTCTCCTCGAAATCTGCGCATCCCACAGGCACAACGCCGGCTGAACGCCCGTATAATGCCGGCCATTATGGGCCGTCGTCGGCACCGGGGGAACCGGTGCCTGCGCGTGCGGTTCACGTACCCCTGCATGCCCTACTCGGTGGCCCCTGGCCCCCTGCTCTATCCAGGACTCGTTCATGTTCAAGGCGTTGCGTTACTTTGGCTGGCCCCTGCTCACCGGTGTGCTCATTGCCGTGCTGATCATCCAGCGTTTCCCCGAGTGGGTCGGCCTGCCCAGCCAGGATGTCAACCTGCAACAGGCACCCCAGACCACGCGCGTGGTCCAGGGCCCGGTTTCCTACGCTGATGCCGTGACCCTGGCCGCCCCCGCGGTGGTCAACCTGTACACCACCAAAGTGGTGAACAAGAGCTCGCACCCGCTGTTCGAAGACCCGCAGTTCCGCCGCTTCTTCGGGGACAACCTGCCCAAGCAGCGGCGTTGGGAGTCCAGCCTGGGCTCGGCAGTCATCATGAGCCCCGAGGGTTACCTGCTCACCAACAACCACGTCACCAGCGGTGCCGACCAGATCGTCGTGGCCCTGAAAGACGGCCGCGAGACCCTGGCCCGGGTTATCGGCAGCGACCCGGAAACCGACCTGGCGGTGCTGAAGATCGACCTGAAGAAACTGCCGGCCATTACCATCGGCCGCTCCGACACCATCCGTATCGGCGATGTGTCGCTGGCCATCGGCAACCCGTTCGGCGTAGGCCAGACGGTGACCATGGGCATCATCAGCGCCACCGGCCGCAACCAGCTGGGGCTGAACAACTACGAAGATTTCATCCAGACCGACGCGGCGATCAACCCGGGTAACTCCGGCGGTGCACTGGTGGATGCCAATGGCAACCTGATCGGCATCAACACCGCGATCTTCTCCAAGTCTGGCGGCTCCCAGGGCATCGGTTTTGCCATCCCGGTGAAGCTGGCGCTGGAAGTGATGAAGTCCATCGTCGAGCACGGCCAGGTGATCCGTGGCTGGTTGGGTATCGAAGTGCAGCCACTGAGCACCGAACTGGCCGAATCGTTCGGCATGAAAGACCGGCCAGGCATCGTGGTCGCGGGTATATTCCGCGAGGGGCCGGCGGCCAGGGCCGGGTTGCAGCTGGGTGACGTGATTCTGAGCATCAACGGCGAACCGGCCGGTGACGGGCGCAAGTCGATGAACCAGGTGGCGCGCATCAAGCCCAACGAGAAGATCACCATCGAGGTGATGCGCAATGGGCAGCAGTTGAAGCTGGTGGCCGAAGTAGGCCTGAGGCCGCCGCCGGCGCCAGTGGCCAAACAGGAAGAGAAATAGCCTGTAGAGGGGGCTGCAAAGCAGCCCCTGCCTGCATCAATGCAAGATCTGGCTCAGGAACAACCGGGTACGGTCACTGCGCGGCCGGTCGAAGAAGTCATCCGGCGCGGCCTGTTCCACAATCTCCCCCTTGTCCATGAAGATCACCCGGTTGGCCACGGTGCGGGCAAAGCCCATCTCGTGGGTAACGCACAGCATGGTCATGCCGTCTTCGGCCAGCCCCACCATGGTATCGAGCACTTCCTTGACCATTTCCGGGTCCAGCGCCGAAGTTGGTTCGTCGAACAGCATGATCTTGGGCTTCATGCACAGGGCACGGGCAATGGCCACCCGCTGCTGCTGGCCACCGGACAACTGCCCCGGGAATTTGTGCGCCTGCTCCGGAATGCGTACCCGCTCCAGGTAGTGCATGGCGATTTCCTCGGCCTTGCGCCGCGGCATCTTGCGTACCCACATGGGCGCCAGGGTGCAGTTTTCCAGAATGCTCAGGTGCGGGAACAGGTTGAAGTGCTGGAACACCATGCCCACCTCGCGGCGGATGGCCTCGATCTGCTTCAGGTCGTTGGTCAGCTCTACCCCGTCGACCACAATGCGCCCCTGCTGGTGTTCCTCCAGGCGGTTGAGGCAGCGGATGGTGGTGGACTTGCCCGAACCCGACGGCCCGCACAGCACGATGCGCTCGCCCTGGCGCACGTTCAGGTTGATGTCCTTGAGCACATGGAACTGGCCATACCACTTGTTTACGCCCTGCATCTGGATGATGCCTTCGGGGCCAGCAGGCTGCTTGATCGCTTCACTCATTTCGAAACTCCTAACGCTTGTGGCCAGTGTCCAGCTTGCGCTCCAGATGCATGGAGTAGCGGGACATACCGAAACAGAAAATCCAGAACACCAGGGCCGCGAACACGTAGCCCTCGGTGGCCATACCCAGCCAGGCCGGGTCGGCAGCTGCTTGCTTGACGCTGTTGAGCAGGTCGAACAGGCCGATGATGATCACCAGGCTGGTGTCCTTGAACAGGGCAATGAAAGTGTTGACGATGCCGGGGATCACCAGCTTCAGCGCCTGGGGCAGGATCACCAGGCCCATCGAGCGCCAGTAACCCAGGCCCATGGCCGCCGCAGCCTCGTACTGGCCTTTGGGAATGGCCTGCAAGCCACCGCGCACCACCTCGGCGATATACGCCGACTGGAACAGAATCACACCGATCATGGCCCGCAGCAGCTTGTCGAAGCTCATGCCCTCGGGCAGGAACAACGGCAGCATCACGGACGACATGAACAGCACGGTGATCAGTGGCACGCCGCGCCAGAACTCGATGAAGGTCACACACACCACCTTCACCGCCGGCATGCGCGAGCGCCTGCCCAGCGCCAGCACAATGCCCAGGGGCAAGGCACCGACGATGCCGACCGTGGCGATGACCAAGGTCAGCATCAGCCCGCCCCACTGGCTGGTAGCCACCGTGTCCAGGCCCAGGTAGCCGCCGTGCAGCAGGGTATAGGCCAGCACCGGGTACAGCACCAGGAAGCCCAGGCCGTACACCGCCTTGCGCGGGAAGCGGCTGATGAACAACGGTGCCGCGCCGAGTACCGCCAGCCACACGGTCAGGTCCACCCGCCAGCGCAACTCGGCAGGGTAGTAGCCGTACATGAACTGGCCAAAGCGCTGCTGCACGAACACCCAGCATGCGCCCTCCTTGGTGCAATCGGCGCGGGTGGTGCCCACCCAGTTGGCATCGATCAGCGCCCATTGCAGCAACGGCGGCACGATCAGCCACAGCAGATACACGGCGAACAGGGTGAGCAGTGTGTTGAGCCAGCTGGAAAACAGGTTGGCACGCATCCAGGCGAGCACGCCGACGGTTTTTACCGGTGGCGGCATGTCAGGTTTGAAAACATGGGCATTCACAGGCGTATCCTCACCGCTCGATCAGCGCAATGCGCTTGTTGTACCAGTTCATCAACAGCGAAATGCTGATGCTGATGGCGAGATAGACACTCATGGTGATGGCGATCACCTCAATGGCCTGGCCGGTCTGGTTCAACACCGTGCCGGCAAACAGCGAGACCATTTCCGGGTAGCCGATACCGGCCGCCAGCGACGAGTTCTTGGCCAGGTTCAGGTACTGGCTGGTGAGCGGCGGAATGATCACCCGCAGTGCCTGGGGGATGATCACCTTGCGCAGGGTCGGCCCTTCGCGCAGGCCCAGCGACCGAGCAGCCTCGGTCTGGCCGTGGCTCACCGAACGGATGCCCGAACGCACGATCTCGGCAATGAACGCGGCGGTATAGATGGTCAGCGCCAGGGTCAATGCCAGCAGCTCGGGGATCAGCACCCAGCCACCCACGAAGTTGAAGCCTTTCAACTGCGGCACTTCCCACTGCACGGGGCTGCCGAACAGCAGCACGCAGGCACCGGGGATGACCACGAGCAAGGCCAGGCCCACCCAGAACTTGTGAAAGGGCTCACCTGTTTCTTCGAAACGCCGGTTGGCCCGCCGCACCATCACCACCACGGCCAGCACAGCCAGGGCAACGGCGATGACGAATGGCCAGAAGCCCTCGGCCATGGAGGCCCCCGGCATGTTCAGGCCACGGTTGCTGATGAAGAAGGTATCGTCGAGGTTGATGCTGCCCCTGGGCCCCGGCAGCGTGAGAAACACCGCGAAGTACCAGAACAGGATCTGCAGCAGCGGCGGGATGTTGCGGAAGGTTTCCACATACACCGTCGCCAGCTTGTTGATCATCCAGTTCGGCGACAACCGTGCCACACCGATGATGAAGCCAAGAATGGTGGCCAGCACCACGCCGATCAGTGTCACCAGCAGGGTGTTGAGCAAGCCGATGACGAATACCCGGGCGTAGCTGTCCGATTCCACGTAGGGGATCAGGTGCTGGGCGATGCCGAAGCCGGCACTGCGGTCGAGGAAGTCGAAGCCAGAGGTAATGCCGCGGTGTTGCAGGTTGGTTTGCGTGTTGTGAAACAGGTACCAGCCCAGACCCACCACGAAGACGATGGTAAGGATCTGGAACAGCCACGCACGCACACGTGGATCGCTCAGGGATAAACCCTTTTGTGCGCCGATTCGATTTTGCATGAAATGCCCCGGAAGAGAGGGTGCCGAACTGCCTGCGGCGGCAGGATGCCGCCGCAGGGTGCAACCATCAGCGCACAGGTGGCGCGTACTGGATGCCGCCGTTGTTCCACAGGGCGTTCATGCCACGGTCGATCTTCAGGTCGGTGCTCTGGCCCAGGTTCTTCTCGAACACTTCGCCGTAGTTGCCGACTTGCTTGACGATCTGCACTACCCAGTCTTTGGGCAGCTTGAGGTCCTTGCCGTATTCACCGTCGCCACCCAGCAGGCGGGCCACGTCAGGGTTCTTGGTGCCCTTGGCTTCGGCTTCGACGTTCTTGGAGGTGATGCCCGCCTCTTCGGCGTTGAGCATGGCGAACAGCGTCCACTTGACGATGCTGAACCACTCTTCGTCGCCTTTGCGCACCACCGGGCCCAAGGGCTCCTTGGAGATGGTTTCTGGCAGCACTACATACTCGGTGGGTGCGGCCAGCTTGGAACGCTGAGCGAACAGCTGCGACTTGTCAGAGGTCAGTACGTCGCAACGGCCCGACTCCAGCGACTTGGCGCTTTCGTCAGAGGTGTCGAAGGTGATCGGGGTGTATTTCAGGTTGTTGGCGCGGAAGAAGTCCGACACGTTCAGTTCGGTGGTGGTACCTGCCTGGATGCAGATGGTAGCGCCATCGAGTTCCTTGGCGCTGGAAACACCCAGCTTCTTGTTGACCAGGAAACCGACGCCGTCGTAGTAGGTAACACCGGTGAACACCAGGCCCATGCCGGCATCGCGCGAACTGGTCCAGGTGGTGTTGCGCGACAGCACGTCGACTTCGCCCGACTGCAGGGCGGTGAAGCGTTCCTTGGCGTTGAGCTGGCTGAACTTGACCTTGGTCGCGTCGCCGAACACCGCCGCCGCTACGGCGCGGCAGACGTCGGCATCGATGCCGATGATCTTGCCCTGGGCATCCGGTACCGAGAAGCCAGGCAAGCCGTCACTCACGCCACACTGGACGAAGCCCTTCTTTTTAACCGCATCGAGAGTGGCACCGGCCTGGGCAGTGCTCACGGCGCCCAGAGCGGCGGCAGCGGTCAGGACTGCCAGGGTGGTTTTCAACATCTTCATTCACTACCTCCACATCGCTCTTGTTGTATCGAGCCGGAATTGCACCGCACCCTTTTGAGGCGCATCCGACCCGTATTGGCTTGTTATTGGGTCAATTGGCGCAATGGGCTGTTCTGTGACAGCCTTCGCTTACAGAGGGTGTTACCGTTCCCGGCCTACCCTTTGCATCACAGATGGAATTGCAAAGCGCGTACCAGTTCGCTTGGCTGGAGCGATTAAGCCAGAGTCAAGTGGGTAAAGTTTCAGCGTTGCGACATTCTCGTTCTCGCGCGCTGCACACGCGCTTTATATTCATGCACGCTAACCGCCCAACCGCACACTTTCGGAGCAGCAATGACCGACCCACTGATCCTGGAACCCCAGACCACCGCAGATGCCTGTGTGATCTGGTTGCACGGCCTGGGGGCCGACCGTTACGACTTCCTACCTGTGGCTGAATTCATGCAGGAGCGGCTGAACAGCACGCGCTTCATCATGCCCCAGGCGCCGACCCAGCCGGTCACCATCAATGGCGGCTACGCCATGCCCAGCTGGTATGACATCAAGGCCATGAGCCCGGCCCGCGCCATCGACGAGGCGCAGCTTGACGCGTCGGCCGACCAGGTCATCGCGCTGATCAAGGCCGAGCAGGCCAAGGGCGTCAGCCTGTCACGCATCTTCCTGGCCGGTTTCTCCCAGGGCGGCGCGGTGGTGCTGCACACCGCCTATATAAAGTGGCAGGAGGCCCTGGGCGGGGTGCTGGCACTGTCTACCTACGCGCCCACGTTCAGTGAAGGGCATCAGCTCAGTGCCTGCCAGCAGCGGACCCCGGCGCTGTGCCTGCACGGCGTGCATGACCCGGTGGTGATCCCGTCGATGGGCCGTACCGCCTTCGAATACCTCAATACCTGGGGCATTGCCGCAACCTGGCAGGAGTACCCCATGGAGCACGAGGTGGTGGTCGAGGAGCTGAACGACATCTACCACTGGCTGGCCAGGCAACTTCAATAAGCCACGCCGCCTGTAGTTGTGCGTCAGTTCCACTACGCCGCGCGGGGTTCTTGCATTACACTGCCCGGCGTACATTCCTTAACCAGTTGACGAGACGACCGTGCTCAAGGCACTTAAAAAAATATTCGGCAAGGGAGACGACGCCCCGCAGGCTGTCGCGCCTGCTGCCAGCGTTGCATCGCCCGCGCCCGTTTCCGAGGCCCGTCCAGTAACCCCATCCAAGCCCCCGCGCGCCAAACCTGCCCCCAAGGCCAGCCAGCCGGTGGCAACCGCGCCTGCGGCGGCAACGCCGGCAAAAGAAAAACCGCGCCGCGAGCGCAAGCCCAAGCCGCAGGCCAGCCTGTGGAAGCCGGAAGACTTCGTGGTCGAGCCGCAGGAAGGCAAAACCCGCTTCCATGACTTCAAGCTGTCCAACGAACTGATGCACGCCATCCACGACCTGGGCTTCCCATACTGCACGCCGATCCAGGCACAGGTGCTGGGTTACACCCTGCGTGGGCAGGACGCGATCGGCAGGGCCCAGACTGGTACGGGCAAAACTGCTGCGTTTCTGATCTCGATCATTTCCCAGTTGCAGCAGACCCCACCGCCCAAAGAGCGCTACATGGGCGAACCCCGTGCGCTGATCATCGCGCCCACCCGCGAGCTGGTGGTACAGATCGCCAAGGACGCTGCGGCCCTCACCAAGTACACCGGCCTGAACGTGATGAGCTTCGTCGGTGGCATGGACTTCGACAAGCAACTGAAGGCGCTGGAAGCCCGGCACTGCGACATTCTGGTGGCCACCCCAGGCCGGCTGCTGGACTTCAACCAGCGCGGCGAGGTGCACCTGGACATGGTCGAGGTGATGGTGCTGGACGAAGCGGACCGCATGCTGGACATGGGCTTCATCCCCCAGGTACGGCAGATCATCCGCCAAACCCCGCCCAAAAGCGAACGCCAGACCTTGCTGTTCTCAGCCACCTTCACCGACGACGTGATGAACCTGGCCAAGCAGTGGACGACCGACCCGGCCATCGTCGAAATCGAGCCCGAGAACGTCGCCAGCGAAACGGTCGAGCAGCATGTGTATGCGGTGGCGGGCAGCGACAAGTACAAGCTGCTGTACAACCTGGTTACCCAAAACCAGTGGGAACGGGTGATGGTGTTCGCCAACCGCAAGGACGAGGTGCGGCGCATCGAGGAAAAACTGGTGCGTGACGGCATCAATGCCGCGCAGCTTTCAGGCGACGTGCCCCAGCACAAGCGTATACGCACGCTGGAAAACTTCCGTGAAGGGCGCATCACCGTGTTGGTTGCCACCGATGTGGCCGGGCGGGGTATTCACATCGACGGCATCAGCCACGTCATCAACTTCACCTTGCCCGAAGACCCGGACGACTACGTGCACCGTATCGGCCGTACTGGCCGTGCAGGCACCAGTGGTGTGTCGATCAGCTTTGCCGGGGAGGATGACTCGTATCAGTTGCCGGCGATCGAAGAACTGCTGGGCCGCAAGATCAAGTGCGAAATGCCGCCGGATGAACTGCTGCAGCCCGTGCCACGCAAGCATCACTGACCTGTACCGGCCTCTTCGCGGGTAAATCGGATCGCCGCACCGCCGCTCCCA
>NZ_JACVVH010000082.1:0-11323 GCF_016647865.1 Pseudomonas sp. S60
ACCGAGCGCCGCCCGCGCGGCGCATCGCGAGCTTTGCTCGCTCCTACGTTTATTTCGGGCCAATGTTGCTTGTTGCGTCAGCAGCTTCATAGGCGCTGGCACTTCAACCTCGCTGTCTATAAGATGCGATGCATTCTCATTCACCTCTGGTTTCGCCCGTGTCTCTATCCGATACCCGCAAGCTGGGTTTCTTTTTCAGTGACCACCATCGCTGGCTGTTGCAGCACGTTCGGCGCCAGTTGAGCAACCGCCCGGATGCCGAGGACACGGCAGCCGAAACCTTCTGCCAGATCATCGCCGCACGGGTGGACCCGGCGACCATCGAGCAGCCGCGTGCCTACCTGGCCACCATCGCCCGCCGGCTGATCTTCGACCGCCACCGGCGGCGCCGCCTGGAGCAAGCCTACCTGGAGCGCCTGATGCTGCTGCCAGAGGCGCTGGCGCCCTCGCCAGAAGAAACCCACCTGTTGCTCGAGGCGCTGCACGCCATCGACCACAGCCTGGCCGGGCTGCCTTTGGTGGTAAAAAAAGCCTTTTTGCTGAGCCAGCTGGATGGGCTGCCCTATGCCGAGATCAGCCGTCGGCTGGGGGTGTCCGAGCGCACGGTCGGGCGGTACATGGCCCAGGCGTTGCGCCAGTGCTACCTCAGCGGCGCACAGCCATGAGCCGCACCGCCCTTGGCCCGGCCGCCGAGCAGGCCATCACCTGGATGGTGCGGCTGCGCTCGGGCCGCGACGAAGCCCGCCAGCAGGCCCAGTTCCGCCAGTGGCTGGCGCAGAACCCCGCCAATGCCCAGGCCTGGGAACAGTTGCAGCGGGGCATGGGCCAGCACTACGAGGTGGCTCGGCAGGCGCCCGATGCCCTGCGTGATACCCTGCTGCAGCCGTCGATTGGCCGGCGTGAGGTGTTGCGCGGTATCGGCGGGTTGGGCGTAGTGGGTGGGGCCCTGTGGTTGGGGGTACGCAGTGAAGGTGGCCGGGTGTTGACCGCCGATTTGCGCACGGGCACCGGCGAACGCCGTACCCTCATGCTGCCCGATGGCAGCCGGCTGAGCCTGAACGCAGGCACAGCCGTGGATGTGCAGTTCACGGCCGGGCAGCGCCTGTTGCGCCTCTATCGCGGCGCGTTGGTCATACAGGTGGCGCCCGATGCTTCAAGGCCCTTCATCGTGCGCAGTGAGCAGGGTGATGCGCGCGCACTGGGTACGCGTTTTCTGGTCGAGCAGCAGGCTGGCGCCACCCGTGTGGTGGTGCTGGAGCATGCCGTGCGAGCATCGCTGCCAGGGGGGGCCTGGCTCGACCTCGCAGCAGGGCAGGCGGCCTTGCTCACCCGCAAGCGCATCGAGCCCCTGCAGGCTAGCCAGGCCTACCGCGCCGATTGGCTTGAGGGCCACCTCAGTGTGCTGGACGAGCCGCTGGACGCTGTCGTCGACGCCCTTCGCCCGTATCGCCCGGGTGTGATCCGCGTCAGCCCGCAGGTACGTCAGCTGCGCGTGCAGGGCGTATTCCCGCTGGATGACAGTGAGCGAACCCTGGCGGCTCTGGAGGAAACGATGCCTATCCGGGTGAGACGTTTCGGCGGGTGGGTGACGGTAATCGAAGCGCGGTAAACACGCAGGCAAAAAACCTTGCCCCTGCTCGAATGAAAATTTTTATGATTCGTGTCCGCTTTTTGGGGTTCGCCCCACTTACCTCCTGACAACAGTAAAAATTCAGGAGTCTTCACGTGTTCAAACCCTGGCCCCTTGCCCTCGCCATCACCCTGGCCACCGCGCCTGCGGCCCACGTGTGGGCGCAAGGTTCTGTGCAACAGCAGCACTTCGATCTACCGGCCGCCAGTCTGGCGCAAACCCTCAATGCCATCGCCCGCCAGGGCGGGCAGGTGATGTCCCTGGACCCGGCGCTGGTCGCCGGCAAGCAGGCGCCGGCCATACAAGGCCAGATGAGCCCGTTGCAGGCCGTGCAGCAGGCGCTTGCTGGCAGCGGCCTGCAGGCCATCGTGACCGGCAGCGGCACCTTCAGCGTGGTACCTGCGGTGGACGCGGAAGGCGCACTGGAACTCGGCGCCACCAACATCAACAGCCAGGGCCTGGGAGAGACCACTGAGTTCACAAATTCCTACACCACTGGCGCCGTGACCATCGGCAAAACCCCGCAGACGCTGCGTGAAACGCCGCAGTCCGTGACTGTGGTGACACGCAAGCTGATGGATGACAAGAACCTGGTGTCCCTTGACCAGGTCATGGCCCAGACCACCGGCATCACCCGGGCCAACCGAGGCTACGGGAACCACCATTTCAGTTCCCGCGGCTTTGACCTGACCGACGACAGCTACATGGTCGACGGCGTGGCCGGCCAGGCGTACGCCTATACCGGGTGGATGATCCCGGACATGGCGGTGTTCGACAGGGTAGAGGTGCTGCGCGGTGCTGCCGGGCTACTGGTTGGCGCGGGTAACCCGGGCGGCGCGGTCAACCTGGTGCGCAAACGCCCTACTGCCGACCCACGTTTTACGGTCATCACCCGGGCGGGGTCGTGGGACAACTACCGCCTGGACCTGGACGCCAGCGGCAAGCTGAACCCTGAGGGCACCCTGCGCGGCCGCATGGTCGCTTCCTACGAGGACCGTGGTTACTTCACCGACGTGACCAAGTCCAAGCGCCCATTGCTGTATGGCATCGTCGAAGGCGACCTGAGCGACGCCACCACCGTTGCGCTGGGCTTGCGTCGGCAAACCTCGCGCATCAATGGCTACAGCGTACTGGGCCTGCCGAACAACCCGGATGCCAGCAACCCGCACCTCAAGCGCTCGACGTTCCTGGGGCAAGACTGGGCCACCCTGCAGAGCCGCACCGATGAAGTGTTCGCCGACCTCAACCACCGTTTCAATGACAACTGGACCGGCAAGCTGGCGCTTTCCCATTCCGAAAGCAGCTATAACCGCAGCGCCATCGAATGGGGCGCCGAAGATACCCTGGCCTATGGCAGCCCTACCGGCCCCATGGTAAACGACGTCAATTATCACAAGTTCGACGTCACGGCCAATGCCGTCGACGGCCATGTGGACGGCGACTTCGAGGCCTTCGGCCTGCGCCACCAACTGTCGCTGGGGGCTAACTGGTCCAGGCGCAACATGAACGATAAGGAGGTCTCCCAGGCACTGGACAGCCCCATCCCGCTGAACGTCTACCGGCCTGACCACAACAACGTGCCCGAGCTGGCACGCCAGGGGTGGGATTACAAGGAAGACACGCTCGATACGCGCTATGGCACCTACCTGAACGCCCGCCTGCACATGACTGAAGACCTGAGCCTGGTGCTGGGTGGGCGGCTGAGCTGGTACAAGACCGAGACCACCAGCGAAGACTCGAAAAGCACCAATGAACAGAAGCACGAGTTCACGCCCTTCGTGGGTGCTATCTACGACCTGAACGACAAATGGTCGCTGTATGCCAGCTATGCGGACATCTTCATGCCCCAGGCCAGCTCCCGCACCGTCGACGGCAAGATGCTGGACCCGTCCGTGGGCTCCAACTACGAGACTGGCATCAAGGGCGAGCTGCTCGACAAACGCCTGAACGTGTCTTTTGCAGTGTTCTACATCGAGCAAGAAAAAGTCGCCGCACGGGACTATGCCAACGATGGCAAGTGCGCAGGTGACATCGCTGGCCGCTGTTTCATCAACAGCGATGGCATCAGCCGCAGCAAAGGCTTCGAGGCCGAAGCCACGGGCGAGCTGCTGCCTGGCCTGCAGGTGGCTGCCGGTTATACCTACAACACCACGCAGTCGGAGAGCGGCGGCCCGATCTCGGGGCAAACGCCCAAGCACATGCTGCGGCTGAACACCAACTACACCCTGCCAGGGGAGTGGAGCCGCTTCAGCATCGGCGGTGGCGTGTCTGCCCAATCCCACTATTACGATCCGCCGATCGAAGTCAGCAACAGCGGCCGCGCCATTTTCGATGCCCGGGCCGCCTACAAGCTGGACCCCCACTGGACGGTGGGCGTGGACGTGGAGAACCTGCTGGACCGCAAGTACTTCGACTCTACCGGTTACTGGACTCGCGGCACTACCTACGGCACACCGCGAAGCTACATGCTGACCTTGCGAGGCGACTTCTGAGCCGGTGACCTTGATGGGCAAACGCGGTGAAGGCGCCCTGGAAATGAAAAAACCCTTGAGGCGCTGACCTCAAGGGTTTCAGGTGTTGCACAGGGCGTGCTTACACGTTGAAGCGGAAGTGCATCACGTCGCCGTCTTTGACGATGTAGTCCTTGCCTTCCAGGCGCCATTTACCGGCTTCCTTGGCACCGCTTTCACCCTTGAACTGGATGAAGTCGTCGTAGGCAACCACTTCGGCGCGGATGAAGCCTTTTTCGAAGTCGGTGTGAATCACGCCAGCAGCCTGGGGGGCAGTAGCGCCGACGCGAACGGTCCAGGCACGTACTTCCTGCACACCGGCAGTGAAGTAGGTTTGCAGGTTCAGCAGCTCGTAGCCGGCGCGGATCACGCGGTTCAGGCCAGGCTCTTCCAGGCCCAGGGCCTCCAGGAACATGTCTTTTTCTTCGCCGTCGTCCAGCTCGGCGATTTCAGCTTCGATCTTGTTGCACACCGGCACCACAACCGCGCCTTCCTCTTCCGCAATGGCCTTGACCACGTCCAGGTGCGGATTGTTGTCGAAGCCGTCTTCAGCCACGTTGGCGATGTACATCACCGGCTTGCTGGTGAGCAGGTGGAAGCCACGAATGACGGCTTTCTCGTCGTCAGCCATGTTCTTCATCAGGCTGCGGGCAGGCTTGCCTTCGGTGAAGTGCGGGATCAGTTGCTCAAGGATGGCCTTTTGCGCCAGGGCTTCCTTGTCGCCGCCCTTGGCATTGCGGGCCACTTTCTGCAGCTGTTTCTCGCAGCTGTCGAGGTCGGCGAAGATCAGTTCGAGGTCGATGATCTCGATGTCACGCTTGGGGTCGACGCTGTTGGAAACGTGAATCACGTTTTCGTCTTCGAAGCAGCGCACCACGTGGGCAATGGCGTCGGTTTCGCGGATGTTGGCCAGGAACTTGTTGCCCAGGCCTTCACCTTTGGAAGCGCCGGCGACCAGGCCCGCAATGTCGACGAACTCCATGGTGGTCGGCAGGATGCGGTTGGGCTTGACGATTTCCGCCAGTGCATTCAGGCGCGCATCGGGCATCGGCACGATGCCGCTGTTCGGCTCGATGGTGCAGAAGGGGAAGTTCTCCGCCGCGATGCCAGACTTGGTCAGGGCGTTGAACAGGGTGGACTTGCCGACGTTGGGCAGGCCGACGATGCCGCAATTGAAACCCATGGGTATTCCCCTCTCTAAAGGAAATCAGGCCTTCTGGCTGTGCAGCTCGCGCATGGCCTTGGCGAAGTCGCCGGCCAGCACGTCCGGCAGCACGCCGAGGGCAAAATCGATGCTGGCGTCGAGCTTCTCCTGCTCGGCGCGCGGCGCGCGGCCCAGGACGAAGTTGGAAACCAGTTTGGCGTCACCCGGGTGGCCGATGCCAAGCCGCAGGCGGTGGAAGTCGTTCTGGTTGCCGAGCTGCGCGATGATGTCGCGCAGGCCGTTATGCCCGCCATGGCCACCGCCGCGCTTGAGCTTGGCAACGCCGGGAGGCAGGTCGAGTTCGTCATGCGCCACCAGGATGGCCTCCGGTTTGATCCGGAAGAAATTGGCCAATGCCGCCACGGACTGGCCGCTGCGGTTCATGTAGGTGGTGGGGATGAGCAGGCGAACATCGTTGCCCTGATGGCTGAACTTAGCCGTCAGGCCGAAATATTTTTTGTCAGCGGCGAGCGAAACACGCTGGGCGCTGGCAATGCGTTCTACGAAAAGAGCCCCTGCGTTATGCCGGGTCTGTTCGTATTCGGGGCCGGGGTTACCCAGGCCGACGATCAACTGGATGGCGGTCACGTCAGGGGCTCTTCCTTGGAGTTGTTGGGTTACAGGGCGCGCGGCACTGTAACCCGATCAACACCGGCGTGCGAGTGGATTACTCAGCAGCGCCTTCTTCTTCAGCTTCAGCGGAAACGCGCGGGGCGTGAACGTTGGCAACTGCTTTGTCATCACCGTGGGCCAGAGCAACGAACTCTACGCCTTTCGGAGCTTTCAGGTCCGACAGGTGGATGATGGTGCCGATTTCGGCGTTGGCCAGGTCCACTTCGATGAACTCAGGCAGGTCCTTCGCTTCGCAGGAAACTTCCAGCTCGGACTCAACGTGCGAAACTTCGCCGCCTTTCTTGACCGGGGCTTCTTCGTTGATGAAGTGAACCGGTACCTTGGCGGTCAGTTTCTGGCCAGCCACAACGCGGATGAAGTCGGCGTGCATGATGAACTGCTTGGCCGGGTGGCGCTGCATGGCCTTGATGATGACGTTTTGCTTGGTGCCATCAACGTTCAGTTCGATAACGTGGCTGAAGGCAGCTTCGTTTTCGAACAGTTTGGCGATTTCCTTGGCCACGATGGTCAGGGATTGAGCTTCTTTACCACCACCGTAAACAACGGCTGGGATGCTGGCGGAGTGACGCAGGCGGCGGCTCGCACCTTTCCCCAGGTCAGTACGCGCTTGGGCGTTCAGAGTGAAATCAGTCATTTTGTTTCTCCAAAATAGCCCCCCGAGGGCGTTTGCGACCAGCGCCAACGGGGATGGCAAAAAAGCCCCGCCCCAGCAAAAGTGCTGGGGCGGGGCGCTTTTCGTCAGCGTGCGTTCCGCTTAGCGGAACATTGCGCTGATCGATTCTTCGTTGCTGATGCGGCGTACCGCTTCAGCCACAACCGGTGCGATATCCAGCTGGCGGATACGGTCACAGGCCTGAGCAGCGGCGGACAGCGGAACGGTGTTTGTCACCACCAGCTCGTCCAGTACCGACTTCTCGATGTTCTCGATCGCACGGCCCGACAGGACAGGGTGCGTGCAGTAGGCGTAAACCTTGGCAGCACCGTGTTCTTTCAGGGCTTTGGCCGCGTGGCACAGGGTGCCGGCGGTGTCGACCATGTCGTCTACCAGGATGCAGGTGCGCCCTTCGACGTCGCCGATGATGTGCATCACTTCGGAGTGATTGGCCTTTTCACGGCGTTTGTCGATGATACCCAGATCGACACCCAGGGACTTGGCGACGGCACGTGCGCGCACGACACCACCGATGTCCGGGGAAACGATCATCAGGTTCTCGAAACGCTGGTCTTCGATATCATCGACCAGTACGGGCGAGCCGTAGATGTTGTCGACCGGGATATCGAAGAAACCCTGGATCTGGTCAGCGTGCAGGTCGACGGTGAGTACACGGTCGATACCCACGACAGTGAGCATGTCAGCGACGACTTTGGCGCTGATGGCTACACGTGCCGAACGCGGACGGCGGTCCTGGCGGGCGTATCCGAAGTAGGGAATCACGGCGGTGATTCGGGAGGCTGAGGAGCGGCGGAAGGCGTCGGCCATCACTACCAGTTCCATCAGGTTATCGTTGGTCGGTGCGCAGGTCGGCTGAATAATGAAAACGTCTTTACCGCGGACATTTTCATTGATCTCAGTGCTGATCTCGCCGTCGGAGAATTTACCGACAGAGACGTCACCGAGAGGGATATGCAGCTGACGTACAACACGTCGAGCCAGATCGGGGTTGGCGTTCCCCGTAAAGACCATCATCTTGGACACGCGCAGTACCTGAAGGCTGAGGGTATACCTGGATGAGTATAAGGAAAATGGCAGGGGCGGCTGGATTCGAACCAACGCATGGCAGGATCAAAACCTGCTGCCTTACCGCTTGGCGACGCCCCTGTATCTGTTGCTGCGAACGCTTATGCGCTCGACTTCTTGACCAGACTTTGCAGCTTGCGATGCAACATCGAAATATTGCTTCCTTTCGCCACAAACCCTGTTTGGGTCGCTGAAAGAAGGGCCAGAACTTTATCAGCTTCGGCTTTGCTTGGGAAGGCCCCAAACACACAACTTCCAGTGCCGGTAAGTCGAGCCTCTGTGAATTTTCCCAGTGAATTCAGCGCGTTGCGAACTTCCGGGTAATTCTGCTCTACCACCGGTTGGCAGTCATTTCGACTGTTTCCCTCGGGAACGGGGCGCATCTTAAGGGGGAGAGAATCACGTGTCAACTGTGGATGCGAAAAAATTTCTGCTGTGCTGACAGACACTTGCGGCACAAGCACGACGTACCAGGGCTGCTCCGGGTCGACTGGGGTCAGTTGCTCGCCCACGCCTTGGGCGAACGCTGCATGGCCGCGTACGAACACCGGTACGTCGGCGCCCAGCGAGAGGCCCAGGGCAGCCAGGCGGTCTTCGCTCCAGCCCAGTTGCCACAGGTGGTCAAGGCCCAGCAGGGTGGTGGCGGCATCCGAGCTGCCGCCACCGATGCCGCCACCCATGGGCAGCACCTTGTTCAGCCAGATGTCGGCGCCCAGCGCGGTGCCTGACTGCGCCTGCAACTGGCGAGCGGCACGCACGATGAGGTTGCTGTCGTGCGGTACCGATGTGATGTCTGTGTGCAGGCGGATAATGCCGTCGTCACGCAGGGCAAAGCTCAGCTCATCGCCGTGCTCCAGGAACTGGAACACGGTTTCAAGCTCGTGGTAGCCATCATCGCGGCGGCCAATGATGTGCAGCCACAGGTTGAGCTTGGCCGGGGCAGGCAGTGTCAGCGTGGGCATGAACTCAGTGCCCCAGCTGGCGCGGTTGCCAGTCCTTGACCACCAGGGTCACGTCCAGGTCCTTGCCGTGCAGCTTCAGGCGTTCGGGCAGCCAGTAGCCGTTCTGTTCGGCGTAGCTCAGGTACTCGACCTGCCAGCCGTCCTGCTCCAGGCCGGCCAGGCGGCTGTCGCCGTCCAGAGTGAGCTTGCTCTTGCTGTCGGGTGCAGGCAGCCCGCGCACCCACCACACCAGGTGCGATACCGGCAGTTTCCAGCCCAGCTGCTCTTCCAGCAGGGCTTCCGGGCTGGTGGCTTCATAGCGGCCCTGGTTGGCCACTTCGAGCACCACGCCACCCGGGCGACCGGTCAGGCGTGCGGCGCCGCGGCCCAATGGGCCGGCCAGGCGAATGTCGTAGTAGTCCTGACGCTGCAGCCAGAACAGGGTGCCGCTCCCGGAGTCGCGTGGGGCGCGGATGCCTACCTTGCCATTGATCTGCCAGCCGTCGAGCTGGGTCAGCTGTTCTTTATGGGCCCGCCACTGTTGCGGGTCGCCTTGGCCCTGCAGGGCCTCGCGGCTACCGAAACCGGCGCAGCCTGCCAGCAGGGCGATGAGGGAGAAGGTAATGAAATGGCGCAATAGCATGGTCTAGAGAGTCTCGGATCCGGTCAGGCGCAAAAGGGTCTTGCGCAGAATGGGGCTGTCGGCCTGTGCTTCGAAGCCCTTGGCCCATACCTGGCGGGCCTCGCGGCGTTTGCCGTTGGCCCAGAGCACTTCACCCAGGTGCGCAGCCACTTCATGGTCGGGGAAGCTGGCAAATGCCTGGCGCAGGTAGGCTTCGGCCTGGTCCAGGTTACCCAGGCGGTAATTCACCCAGCCCAGGCTGTCGAGTACAGCGGGGTCGTCCGGGGTCAGCTGGTGGGCCTTGTCGATCAGCTGGCGGGCTTCGGCATAACGGGTGGTGCGGTCAGCCAGGGTGTAGCCCAGGGCATTCAGGGCCATGGCGTTTTCCGGCTCACGGGCAATGATGGCGCGCAGGTCCTTTTCCATCTGGGCCAGGTCGTCGCGCTTTTCTGCCAGCATGGCGCGGGTGTACAGCAGGTTGAGGTCGTCGGGGTAGCGCTGGATGGCCTGCTGCAGCACCTGGTTGGCCTGGGCGTCCTTGTTGTTGTTGCTGTAGCTTTCCGATTCGATCAGGTACAGCTGAATGGCCTGCTCGGGCTGGGCCTCGCGGGCCTCGGCCAGCAGGCGCGACGCTTCGGTGCCACGGCCGTTGGCTATCAGGATGTCGGCCTGGCGCAGCTGGGCCGCCAGGTAGTCTGGGCCTGGGCCTACCAGGGCATACTCACGCAGCGCGCCGGCAGGGTCGTGACGCTCTTCGCGAATGCGGCCCAGGTTCAGGTGCGCCGCATCGGTGTTGCTGTCGCGCTCGACCAGTTCCTGCAAGTAGCTCTCGGCCTCGTCCCAGTCTTTGTTCTCGAGGCAGACCAGGGCCAGGGAATAGCGCAGCTCGTCGTCCTCGGGGTACTGCTGGACCAGGCTGAGGAATTCACCCTTGGCGTCGGCGATGCGGTCCTGCTCCACCAGGGTGCGGGCATAGGTCAGGCGCAGGCGCTTGTCATCGGGGTTGTCGCGGATGGCCTTGCGCAGCAACGGCAGGGCCTCGGGGCCACGGTCCAGGGCCTGCAGCAGCCGCGCGCGCAGCAGTATGGGTGCGATTTCACCGTTTTGTGGCGGGTGCGATTCGAGCAGGTCCAGGGCTTGTTCGGCCTTGCCGTCCTGGTTCAGCAGCAAGGCCTTGCCGAAGATCAGCTGGCTGTTGTCGGGGTATTTGGCCAGTAGCCGCTCGAAGCTGTGCAGCAGGCCATCGCGGGTGCTCTGGTCGGTTTCGGCAGCAGACAAGGCCAGGAAGTCGAAATGGGTATCGCCTTGGCCCTGCAGCACCTTCTCCATATAGGCCATGGCGTCATCGTAACGGCCGGCGCGGGCCAGCTGGATGGCGGCGGCGCGTTGGGCGTCGAGGTTCTGCGGGTCGTTGCGGGCCCACACCAGGGCGTTGTCCAGGGCGGGTTCGTCGGCGCCCAGGTATTCGGCGATGCGGTAGGCCCGTTCGGAAACGCCAGGGTCCTGGGTTTTCGCGGCCTGGTCGGTGTAGTTGGCCAAGGCGATATCGAAGCGGTTGCGTTGGCCGGCCAATTCGGCCACCAGCAGGCTATAGAGTGTGTCCTGCGTGAACGACCCATACACCATGGGCTTTTCGGCCTCGCGCTTGCCGGTTTCGGCGGCGGGGGGCTCGGCCTTTTGCGGGGCCAGGCTCTGGCAGCCCTGGAGCAGGGCGAAGGCAAGCAGCAATGCGTAAGGTCTGTTCATAGAGGACATATAAATGGAGACTCACCGGCGGTCGGAGCATGATGACACAAGCGCGGTGGCAA
This sequence comes from Pseudomonas sp. S60, assembly GCF_016647865.1. NCBI lineage: Bacteria > Pseudomonadati > Pseudomonadota > Gammaproteobacteria > Pseudomonadales > Pseudomonadaceae > Pseudomonas > Pseudomonas sp. S60. Next base: position 11,087 of record NZ_JACVVH010000082.1, read on the forward strand.
ACCCACCGGCCTGGGGTATCAAGCCAGGCTTCGCCTAAGAAGACCACGCATGCCGCATGGGGTTCGAACCAGGCTGCCATAGGGCTGTGTCGTCATCGCCTGCGCTTGCGCTTTTGCTTTTGTTTTTTGCTTCTAAGCGCGCGAAAGCACAGGCGACGCAGATTGCGACTTCAGGAGGCCGAGCGCAGGGCTTGCGGAGGGAGGTGACGGGCATGGATGCCCGTCAAGCGCTGAGGC
>NZ_JACVVH010000083.1:0-11068 GCF_016647865.1 Pseudomonas sp. S60
CTCGGCATACGGGTGTGAGGGCTTATAGGTGCCCGCCTTCATGATGGTTGAGCCCGTGAGATCGAGCGCCGCCCTGCGGCGCATCGCGAGCTGCGCTCGCTCCTACGTTTTTTGGCCAGTTACGCTTGTGACAGGCGCGTGCACAAATGGCGATGCGCCGTACGCCCGCCACCCGCTCAAAGCCAAACCGCATCCCAGTGCGGATAATCACCCGCCCTGGCAACCAACCCCGCCCGAATCGGATTGGCCACGATGTATCTCGCTAACCTGACAACATCCTCTTCACGGCGCAGCGCTCGGTCGTAATACCCTGCCTGCCAGATCGGCGAGGCCTTTACCCCGGCCTTGCGCAATGCATTGCTGGTCTGGCACTTGAAGCGTTGCATCAGCATGCTCAGCGTCGCGTCTTTCAATTCGAGCAGCCAGTGCACATGGTCTGGCATCACAACCCAGGCTAATGAGTGGCAGTGCTGTTTATGTTGTGCAAGACGCATGTTGTGGATGGTCAGGCGGGCGTACTGGAAATCATCGAATAATGGCCGACGGCGGTGGGTAACCGTGGTCAGCATATAAAGCCTGCCTGGCACCGAGCAGCGGGCATGGCGTAGCCGGCAGTCATGGGGGTTGTTCATCGTGTTCATCCTTGAAAATGTGCGTGCTGGTACAGCCTAGCTGCGGTGTAAGGATGAAAGCGGTAATCAGGGTTGCAGCATGTAACTGGATACACGGCGCAGGCGGCGCTCAATCTAGGCACCGCCACAAAACTTACTCCCCACACTGAAATTCAGACGAAAAAAAAGGGCGACCCGAGGGTCGCCCTTTTTACCGATCAAACAGAACTCAGTTCTGTTTGGCCATTGCTTCGCGCAGCAGCGCAGCCATGGTGGTGTCGGCAGCCGCTTCCGGAGCGTTTTTCAGGCTCTGGATGGCTTCACGCTCTTCAGCGTCGTCTTTCGATTTGATCGACAGGCTGATAACACGCGATTTGCGGTCAACGCTGATGATCTTGGCTTCGATCTCTTCGCCTTCCTTCAGAACGTTACGCGCGTCTTCAACGCGGTCACGGCTGATTTCGGAAGCTTTCAGAGTGGCTTCGATGTCGTCGGCCAGGGTGACGATGGCGCCTTTGGCGTCAACTTCTTTCACGATACCCTTGACGATAGCGCCCTTGTCATTGACAGCAACGAAGTTGGAGAACGGATCGTCTTCCAGCTGCTTGATGCCCAGGGAGATGCGCTCGCGCTCTGGGTCGACCGACAGGATGACGGTTTCCAGCTCGTCGCCCTTCTTGAAACGACGCACGGCTTCTTCGCCGGTTTCGTTCCAGGAGATGTCGGACAGGTGAACCAGGCCGTCGATGCCGCCGTCCAGGCCAATGAAGATACCGAAGTCGGTGATCGACTTGATGGTACCGGTGATCTTGTCACCCTTGTTGAACTGGCCGGAGAAGTCTTCCCATGGGTTGGACTTGCACTGCTTGATGCCCAGGGAGATACGACGACGCTCTTCGTCGATGTCCAGAACCATAACTTCCACTTCGTCGCCAACCTGAACGACTTTCGACGGGTGGATGTTCTTGTTGGTCCAGTCCATTTCGGAAACGTGTACCAGACCTTCAACGCCTTCTTCCAGCTCAGCGAAGCAGCCGTAGTCGGTCAGGTTGGTAACGCGCGCTTGTACGCGAGTACCCTCTGGGTAACGGGCAGTGATAGCAACCCACGGATCTTCGCCCATCTGCTTCAGACCCAGCGAAACGCGGTTGCGCTCACGGTCGAACTTCAGAACGCGTACGTCGACTTCGTCGCCAACGTTAACGATTTCCGATGGGTGCTTGATGCGCTTCCAAGCCATGTCGGTGATGTGCAGCAGGCCGTCGATACCGCCCAGGTCCACGAATGCGCCGTAGTCGGTGAGGTTCTTGACGATACCTTTGACTTGCTGGCCTTCCTGCAGGGTTTCCAGCAGGGCTTCGCGCTCGGCGGAGTTCTCGGCTTCCAGCACGCTGCGACGCGAAACAACAACGTTGTTGCGCTTCTGGTCCAGCTTGATGACCTTGAATTCCAGCTCTTTGCCTTCCAGGTGGGTGGTGTCGCGCACTGGGCGGACATCAACCAGGGAGCCCGGCAGGAACGCACGGATGCCGTTAACGTCGACAGTGAAGCCGCCTTTAACCTTACCGTTGATAACGCCCTTGACCACTTCTTCGGCGGCGAAAGCTGCTTCCAGAACAATCCAGCACTCGGCGCGCTTGGCTTTTTCACGGGACAGCTTGGTTTCGCCAAAGCCGTCTTCGACCGCGTCCAGCGCAACGTGCACTTCGTCACCGACCTTGATGGTCAGCTCGCCAGCTTCGTTGTAGAACTGCTCGAGCGGGATGACGCCCTCGGACTTCAGGCCAGCGTGTACGGTAACCCAGTCGCCGTCGATGTCGACAACGATACCGGTGATGATGGCACCCGGCTGAAGATTGAGGGTTTTCAGGCTTTCTTCAAAGAGTTCTGCAAAGCTTTCGCTCATTTTAATTCCTGTAGATTCGGGCGAAACAGACGCCCATCACCACATTCCAGACAATGTGGGTTCGTTTTAAGTAAAGGAAAGCCCGCAGGACGATGACTGGTGCACCTGCCTGCCTTCCTGGTTATCAGAGAAGATCGCGCAGTGCGAGCTCGCTCCTGATACGTTGCAACACCTGATCGATGGACAATTCGGTGGAATCCAGCTGAATGGCGTCTGCCGCTGGTTTCAGCGGGGCCACTGCACGCTGGGTATCGCGCTCATCGCGCGCACGAATGTCATCTAGCAGACTCGACAGACTAACATCTTCACCCTTGCCCTTCAACTGCAGGTAACGGCGGCGGGCCCGTTCCTCGGCACTGGCGGTAAGGAACACTTTCAATGGCGCGTCGGGAAACACCACGGTGCCCATGTCACGGCCATCGGCAATCAGGCCAGGCGCCTCGCGGAAGGCGCGCTGGCGCACCAGCAGTGCGTCACGCACGGCCGGCAGCGAGGCCACCCGGGAGGCACCCGCGCCGACGGTTTCGGTACGGATGACGTTGCTGACATCCTCACCCTCAAGAATGATCTGCTGAAGCTTACCGGGCTGCGCGGCAATGAACTGCACATCCAGATGAGCGGCCAGGCGGGTCAGCAGCTCTTCGTTGGTGAGGTCCACGCCATGGTTGCTGGCGTTGAACGCCAGCAGACGGTACAGCGCGCCGGAGTCCAGCAGCCGCCAGCCCAGCTCCCGGGCCAGCAGCCCGGCAACGGTGCCCTTGCCCGAGCCGCTCGGCCCGTCGATGGTGATGACTGGCGTAGGCGCGTTCACGGCTTGCCCTCTTCCGCCACGCGGATGCCCACCTCGGCGCACAGCGCCAGGAAGTTGGGGAACGACGTGGCAACGTTGGCGCAGTCGTGGATGCGGATAGGCGCGCTGGCGCGCAGCGATGCCACGCTGAAGGCCATGGCAATGCGGTGGTCGCCGTGGCCGTGCACCTCGCCGCCGCCCAGCTGACCGCCCTCGATGATGATGCCGTCAGGGGTGGGTTCGCACTGGATACCCAGGGTGATCAGGCCGTCGGCCATCACCTGGATACGGTCGGACTCTTTGACCCGCAGCTCTTCGGCGCCACGCAACACGGTACGCCCCTCGGCGCAGGCCGCGGCCACGAACAGCACCGGGAACTCGTCGATGGCCAGCGGCACTAGCGCTTCAGGGATGTCGATACCCTTGAGGCGTGCGCCGCGTACGCGCAGGTCGGCCACCGGCTCGCCACCCACTTCACGCTGGTTTTCCAGGGTGATGTCGCCGCCCATCAGGCGCAGGATGTCGATGACACCGGTACGGGTGGGGTTGATGCCCACATGCTCCAGCACCAGCTCGGAACCTTCGGCAATCGAGGCCGCCACCAGGAAGAACGCCGCCGACGAGATGTCGGCCGGCACTTCGATACGCGTAGCGGTGAGCTTGCCGCCAGCCTGCAGCGACGCTACCGGGCCATTGGTGTCCACGCTGTAGCCAAAGCCGCGCAGCATGCGCTCGGTGTGGTCACGGGTAGGCGCAGGCTCAGTGACGGTGGTCTTGCCTTCGGCGTACAGGCCCGCCAGCAGCAGGCAGGATTTGACCTGCGCACTGGCCATCGGCAGCGTGTAGGTCAGGCCCTTGAGCGGGTGGCCGCCGCGGATGGTCAGCGGTGGGCGGCCTTCCGGCCCGGTTTCAACCACGGCGCCCATCTCGCGCAGCGGGTTGGCCACACGGTTCATCGGGCGCTTGGACAGCGACGCATCGCCCGTCATGGTGACGTCGAACGCCTGCCCGGCCAGCAGGCCGGACAGCAGGCGCATGGAGGTGCCCGAGTTGCCGACGTACAGCGGCCCGGGTGGTGGCTTGAGGCCGTGCAGGCCCACACCGTGAATGGTCACGCGACCGTGATTGGGGCCTTCGATGACCACACCCATGTCACGGAATGCCTGCAGGGTCGCCAGGGCGTCCTCACCCTCGAGGAAGCCCTCGACCTCGGTGGTGCCTTCGGCCAGCGAGCCGAGCATGATCGAGCGGTGGGAAATCGACTTGTCGCCCGGTACGCGGATTCGCCCGGTCAGGCGGCCACCGGGTTGGGCCAGGAAAATCAGATCGTTGGCGTTCATAGCGTCCACATAGGCCCGGCGGGCCAGGATTTTACTGAAATGCTCGCGGGCAACCCGAGCGCGGGTGAACACACCCAGCAGCTGGTGCCCGTCCCCATCAGCGATCGCGTCGCGCAAGGCGTCGAGATCGCTGCGATATGTATCAAGCGTGCGCAGCACAGCGTCGCGGTTGGCAAGGAAGATGTCATGCCACATGGTCGGGTCGCTGCCGGCGATTCTTGTGAAATCGCGAAAGCCACCCGCAGCGTACCGGAAGATTTCAAGGTTTTCATCGCGCTTGGCCAACGAATCGACCAAACCGAAGGCCAGCAGGTGCGGCAGGTGGCTGGTGGCAGCCAGCACCTCGTCATGGCGCTCGACGGGCATGTGCTCAACGTCAGCGTCCAGGGCGCGCCACAGGCGGTCGACGATGGCCAGGGCGGCGCGGTCGGTTTCGGCGAGCGGCGTAAGGATGACCTTGTGCCGGCGGAACAAGGCGGCGTTGGAAGCCTCCACACCGCTTTGCTCGGACCCGGCAATCGGGTGGCCAGGCACGAAGCGCGACAAACGCTCGCCCAGGGCTGCCCGGGCAGCCCGCACCACATTGCCCTTGGCACTGCCCACGTCGGTGATCACGGCTTGGCCGAGGTCCAGACCAGCCAGAAGCCCCAGCAGCTTTTCCATGGCCAGAATGGGCACGGCAAGCTGGATGACATCGGCGCCCACGCAGGCCGCAGCCAGGTCGTCTTCGCAGCGGTCGACCACGCCCAGGGCCACCGCCTGCTTGCGCGACGGGGCATCCAGGTCGACGCCGACCACTTCGCGGCACAGGCCGCTTTCACGCAAGCCCTTGGCGAAGGAGCCGCCGATCAGGCCCAGGCCGACCACCACCAGGCGGTTGATGATCGGCGCGGGTTGGGTTGTTGCTGCATTTACCACGGGTGTGAACCTTGTATGGCGTTGTGTTGGTTGCCGGGGGTGCCATGCACCCCAATCGCGAACGGCTACGGGCGGCGGTTCGGAATCAAAGCACTGCCTTTGGATACGAACCCAGCACCTTCAGTGCCACGGCTTCCTGGCTGATCTGCTCGAGCACGGCCTTGATCAGCGGGTCGCGGTGGTGGCCGACGAAGTCGATGAAGAACACATACGTCCACTTGCCGCTGCGCGACGGGCGGGTTTCGATGCGGGTCAGGTCGATGCCGTTCTGATGGAAAGGCACCAGCAGCTCGTGCAGGGCACCCGGCTTGTTGCTCATCGAAACGATGATCGAGGTCTTGTCGTCGCCGGTCGGCGGCACTTCCTGGCTGCCGATCATCAGGAAGCGCGTGGAGTTGTCGGGGCGGTCCTCGATTTTCTCGGCCAGGCGGGTCAGGCCATACAGGTTGGCCGCCATGTCGCCGGCAATTGCCGCAGAATTCCATTCGCCCTTGACGCGCTTGGCCGCCTCGGCGTTGCTCGACACCGCCACACGTTCCACATTCGGGTAGTGCGCGTCCAGCCACTTGCGGCACTGGGCCAGGGACTGGGCGTGGGAGTAGATGCGGGTGATGCTGCTGGTCTTGGTGCTCTCGCCCACCAGCAGGTGGTGGTGGATACGCAGCTCCACCTCACCGCAGATCACCATGTCGTGCTCGAGGAAGCTGTCCAGGGTATGGCTGACAGCCCCTTCGGTGGAGTTTTCCACGGGCACCACGCCGAAGTTGACAGCGCCAGCGGCCACCTCACGGAACACTTCGTCGATGGCTGCCATTGGCCGGCTGATCACAGCATGGCCGAAATGCTTCATGGCAGCGGCCTGGGTGAAGGTGCCTTCCGGGCCCAGGTAGGCGATTTTCAGCGGCTCTTCCAAGGCCAGGCACGAGGACATGATTTCGCGGAACAACCGCGCCATCTCTTCGTTGCCCAGTGGGCCCTGGTTGCGCTCCATCACCCGCTTGAGCACGGCAGCTTCGCGCTCAGGGCGGTAGAACACCGGCTTTTCACCTTCGGGCAGCGAGGCCGTCTTGACCTTGGCCACTTCCTGGGCGCAACGGGCGCGCTCGCTGATCAGCTCGAGAATTTTCTCGTCGAGGCTGTCGATGCGCACCCGCAGGGCGGTGAGTTCATGCTCGGACATCAGCCGTGCTCCTTCTCGAATTCAGCCATGTAGGCCACCAGGGCTTCGACGGCGTCCAGGCCCAGGGCGTTGTAGATGGAGGCGCGCATGCCACCCACCGAGCGGTGGCCCTTGAGGTTGAGCAGGCCGCGGGCGTCGGCACCGGCCAGGAAGGCTTTGTCCAGGCGCTCGTCAGCCAGGCGGAACGGCACGTTCATCCACGAACGGGCGTTGTGGCTGATGGGGTTGGTGTAGAACTCGCTGGCATCGATAAAGCCGTACAGGCGGTCTTTCTTGGCCCGGTTGCGCTGCTCCATGGCATCGACACCGCCCTGCTCTTTCAGCCACTCGAACACCAGGCCCGAGAGGTACCAGGAATAGGTGGCCGGGGTGTTGTACATGGAGCCGTTGTCGGCCGACACCTTGTAGTCGAGCATGGTCGGGCAGCTGCTGCGGGCATGGCCCAGCAGGTCTTCACGCACGATGACCACCACCAGGCCGCTGGGGCCGATGTTCTTCTGGGCGCCGGCGTAAATCAGGCCGAACTGCGACACATCGATGGGGCGCGAGAGGATGTCGGAAGACATGTCCACCACCAGCGGCACATCACCGGTCTGCGGCACCCAGTCGAACTCCAGCCCGCCGATGGTCTCGTTGGACGCATAGTGCACGTAGGCAGCGTTCGGGGTGAGGTTCCACTCGTTCTGGCCGGGGATGGCCAGGTAGTCGTAGGGCTTGGCACTGGCGGCCACGTTCACGTGACCGAAACGGCGCGCTTCTTCGATGGCCTTTTTCGACCAGATGCCGGTTTCGATGTAGTCGGCGGTGCCGTTTTCCGGCAGCAGGTTGAGCGGGATTTCGGCAAACTGCTGGCTGGCGCCGCCCTGCAGGAACAGCACCTTGTAATTCGAGGGGATGGACAGCAGGTCACGCAGGTCCTGTTCGGCCTTCTCGGCGATGGCCACATAGTCGTCGCTGCGGTGGCTCATTTCCATCACCGACAGGCCCTTGCCACGCCAGTCCAGCATTTCTGCCTGGGCGCGCTGCAGCACGGCATCCGGAAGCGCGGCAGGGCCCGCGCAGAAGTTAAAGGCTCGTTTGCTCACATCCACTCTCGCTCTGCCAAATAGAACAAAATCTTGGTCCGGTCACTGCATACTTTGCAGGAACCGAGGTGCCTGCATCGCGAGCTACGCTCGCTCCTACATGGTCAAACGGGGCGACCTTGGTCGCCCCGTTCGGGTGTAACGCCTGCTTAGTCCTGCGGTGCCTCTTCGGCGTCCGCAGCGTCGTCATTGTCGGGCGCCTGGGCCTCGACACCCTCCTCGTCCAACTCGATCACATCATCGAGCTCTTCTGCAGACGGCTCCTGGATACGCTCCAGGCCCACCAGCGTCTCGTCGCTGGCCAGCTTGATCAGGGTGACGCCCTGGGTGTTGCGGCTAAGGCTGGACACTTCGCCCACCCGGGTACGTACCAGCGTGCCCTGGTCGGAAATCAGCATGATCTCCTCGCCTTCCTGCACCTGAATGGCGCCGATCAGCAAGCCGTTGCGCCCCTTGGTGCCCATGGCAATGACGCCCTGGCCACCACGGCCGCGACGCGGGAACTTGGACAGCGGGGTACGCTTGCCGAAGCCACGCTCGGAGGCCGTGAGGATCTGCGCACCGGACTCTGGAATGAGCATGGAGATGATCTCCTGGCCCTTGCCCAGCTTCATGCCGCGCACGCCACGGGCGGTACGGCCCATTTCGCGCACCACGCTCTCGGCGAAGCGGATCACCTTGCCCGCATCGGAGAACATCATCACTTCCTTGGCGCCGTCGGTGATGGCCGCCGCAATCAGGGTGTCGCCTTCTTTCAGCTTGAGGGCAATCAGGCCGTTGCTACGCGGGCGGGCGAACTGCACCAGCGGGGTCTTCTTCACGGTGCCCGACGCGGTGGCCATGAAGATGTAGGCGCCAGTAGGTTCGGCAGCCCACTCAGGGGTATCGCCGTCTTCTTCGTCGGCTTCCTCCACCTCGACCACTTCACCTTCAAGCACGGTGTCATCCGCGTCCTCCAGCTCCTCGTCGGCACCGGCGCTCTGCTGCAGGGCCTCCAGGTCGATCTGCAGCATGGCGGTGATGCGCTCACCTTCTTCCAGCGGCAGCAGGTTGACCAGCGGGCGGCCACGGGCAGCACGCGAGGCTTCGGGGATTTCGTAGGTTTTCTTCCAGTACACCTTGCCCTTGCTGGAGAACAACAGCAGGGTGGCGTGGCTGTTGGCAACCAACAGGTGCTCGATGTAGTCCTCGTCCTTCACGCCGGTCGCCGACTTGCCCTTACCGCCGCGGCGCTGGGCCTGGTAGGCGGACAACGGCTGGGTCTTGGCGTAGCCACCGTGGGAGATGGTCACCACGCGCTCCTCTTCCGGGATCATGTCGCCGTAGTTGAGGTCGTGGCTGGCGTTCAGGATCTCGGTACGGCGGGCATCGCCATATTCGGCGCGGATCGCTTCGAGTTCTTCGCGGATCACTTCCATCAGGCGCTCAGCGCTGCTGAGGATACGGATCAGCTCGCCGATCTGCTCCAGGATTTCCTGGTACTCGGCCAGCAGCTTCTCGTGCTCGAGGCCGGTCAGGCGGTGCAGGCGCAGGTCCAGAATGGCCTGGGCCTGTTCTGGCGAAAGGTAATACTTGCCGTCGCGCAGGCCAAATTGCTCTGGCAGGTCTTCGGGGCGGCAGGAATCGGCACCGGCGCGCTCGACCATCACCTGCACGGCACTGGATTCCCATGGCGTGGAAATCAGCGCTTCCTTGGCTTCGGACGGCGTTGGCGAGGCCTTGATCAGGGCAATGACCGGGTCGATGTTGGACAGCGCAACCGCCTGGCCTTCAAGGATATGGCCGCGCTCGCGGGCCTTGCGCAGCTCGAACACGGTGCGGCGGGTGACCACCTCACGGCGGTGGCGCACGAAGGCTTCGAGCAGGTCCTTGAGGTTGAGCAAGCGCGGGCGGCCGTCGACCAGCGCCACCACGTTGATGCCGAACACGCTCTGCAGCTGGGTTTGCGAATACAGGTTGTTGAGCACCACCTCCGGCACCTCGCCGCGACGCAGCTCGATGACGATGCGCATGCCGTCTTTGTCGGACTCGTCGCGCAGCTCGGTGATGCCTTCGATCTTCTTCTCTTTGACCAGCTCGGCGATTTTCTCGATCAGGCGGGCCTTGTTGAGCTGGTAAGGCAGCTCGGTCACGACGATTTGCTGGCGGCCGCCTACCTTGTCGATGTCTTCGATTTCGGAGCGGGCGCGCATGTAGATGCGGCCACGGCCGGTACGGTAGGCCTCGATGATGCCCTGGCGGCCGTTGATCAGGCCGGCCGTTGGGAAGTCCGGGCCCGGAATGTGCTGCATCAGCTCATCGATGGTGACTTCGGGGTTGTCGATGAGTGCCAGGCAGCCGTCGATGACCTCGCCCAGGTTATGCGGCGGGATGTTGGTGGCCATACCCACGGCGATACCGCTGGAACCGTTGACCAGCAGGTTGGGGATACGGGTGGGCATCACCGCCGGGATCTGCTCGGTGCCGTCGTAGTTGGGCACCCAGTCGACGGTTTCTTTGTGCAGGTCGGCCAGCAGCTCGTGGGCCAGCTTGGCCATGCGCACTTCGGTGTATCGCATGGCAGCGGCGTTGTCGCCGTCCACGGAACCGAAGTTGCCCTGACCGTCGACCAGCAGGTAGCGCAGCGAGAACGGCTGGGCCATACGCACGATGGTGTCATAGACCGCAGTGTCGCCGTGCGGGTGGTACTTACCGATCACGTCACCGACCACGCGGGCGGATTTCTTGTACGGCTTGTTCCAGTCGTTGCCCAGTTCGCTCATCGCAAAGAGAACGCGACGATGCACGGGCTTCAAGCCGTCACGCGCATCGGGCAGCGCTCGCCCGACAATCACGCTCATCGCGTAGTCGAGGTAAGACTGTCTCAGTTCGTCTTCGATATTGACCGGGAGGATTTCTTTGGCCAGTTCGCCCATGAGAAGCCTGATTCCTTTTTCTGGTGAAACTTCGCAGCTCCATCAAGGGCCGAACGAAGCTCGCCGCCGCAGCGCATCAGCATGCGACGACTTACGACAAATCAACGAGTTGTGCCATGGATCTGCGCAGTGAAGACCGCCGGTATGGGCGGGCTTGGAAACTGCCGGATGTTACCACAATGGCGGGGGTGGTGGGGAGATGTGCACCGGGGGCTTGCCGGTGAATTTGCGGCGCCGGGGGGATCGGGCGCCGCGGGAGCGGCGCATCGCGCGCTACGCTCGCGCCTACAGGGTCAGGGTTTGCGCTTGCGGGGGCCGCCGTT
>NZ_JACVVH010000084.1:0-10762 GCF_016647865.1 Pseudomonas sp. S60
GCCACGTTCTCCCACAGGTACTGCACAAACCTGAAGGCTGCGGTAATCCTGTGGGAGCGGCTTCAGCCGCGAAGAGGCCGGTACAGGCTTGCATCAACCTTTACCTTTGGTCCGGGTCTGGTTGGGCCCGCCATTCTTCTCCAGGTGCTCGATGATCATGCCGGCCACGTTCTTGCCGGTGGTCACTTCAATGCCCTCCAGCCCCGGCGATGAGTTCACCTCCATCACCAGCGGCCCATGGTTGGAACGCAAAATATCCACACCCGCCACGCTCAAGCCCATCACCTTGGCCGCACGAATCGCGGTAATCCGCTCTTCAGGCGTGATTTTGATCAGGCTGGCGACGCCGCCCCGGTGCAGGTTGGAGCGGAACTCGCCTGGCTTGGCCTGACGTTTCATCGAAGCAATCACCTTGTCGCCCACAACGAAGCAGCGAATGTCGGCGCCGCCAGCCTCCTTGATGTATTCCTGAACCATGATGTTCTGTTTCAGGCCCATGAACGCTTCGATCACCGACTCGGCCGCCTGGGTTGTCTCGCACAGCACCACGCCGATGCCCTGGGTGCCCTCCAGCACCTTGATCACCAGCGGCGCGCCGTTGACCATCTGGATCAGGTCGGGGATGTCGTCTGGCGAGTGGGCAAAGCCGGTGATCGGCAGGCCGATGCCGCGCCGTGACAGCAATTGCAGCGACCGCAGCTTGTCCCGCGAGCGGGCGATGGCGACCGACTCGTTCAGTGGGTAGACCCCCATCATCTCGAACTGCCGCAGCACGGCACAGCCGTAGAACGTGACCGATGCCCCAATGCGCGGAATGACAGCATCGAACCCTTCCAGTGGCTTGCCGCGGTAGTGGATCTGCGGCTTGTGGCTGGCAATGTTCATGTAGGCACGCAGGGTATCGATCACTACCATTTCGTGGCCACGCTGGGTACCGGCTTCGACCAGGCGGCGGGTGGAATACAGACGCGGATTGCGCGACAGCACAGCGATCTTCATGCAGCACCTGTTAATGAAGAGAGGGTGGCCGGAAAGGCCGGTTTGTCCTGCACATATTTAACGCCAGGGTTGACCACAAGCTGGCCGTGGACCAACGCCTTGGACCCTAGCAACAGGCGGTAGCGCATGCTCTTGCGGCAGGCCAGGGTAAATTCCACCGCCCACACCCTGTCACCCAGCGCCAGCGACGTTCGTATCACATAGCGCGTCTGGGCATGGCCATTGGAGCTTCTGATGGTTTTTCGGGTCACCAGTGGGGCTTCGCAGCGGCGGTGACGCAACTGCACCACCGTGCCCAGGTGCGCGGTAAATCGGACCCATGGCTCGCCATTGCGTTCGAATGGCTCGATGTCGGTTGCATGCAGGCTGGAGGTGCTTGCACCGGTATCGATCTTGGCGCGCAACCCCGCCACGCCCAGGTCGGGCAGGGCGACCCATTCGCGCAGGCCGATTACAGTCAGATGATCAAATGTCTTCACAAAACGCACCCTGCGGATGAGGTAGTGAACTGTAAGCACGGCGGGGATTTTTTGCATCCGATGGTTACGGTAGTACAGTTCCGTGAAACACAGTATTCGAGGTATGGGGATGGCACAGAAAGTCGAAGATGACGACAAGGTTCGCCTGGACAAATGGCTATGGGCTGCGCGCTTCTACAAGACCCGCGCCCTGGCCAAGGCGGCCATCGAAAGCGGCAAGGTGCACTGCCGTGGCGAGCGATGCAAGCCGGGCAAGGAGCCTCGGGTGGGTGACGAGTTTGTGCTGCGCACCGGGTTCGATGAGCGCACCGTGGTGGTGAAAGCGCTTTCGAGCGTGCGCCGTGGTGCACCAGAGGCGCAGACGCTGTATGCCGAAACTGAAGACAGCATCCGCCGCCGTGAGCAGGCGGCCGAATTGCGCAAGGCCGGGGCAGTAGGCGTGACCACCGACGGGCGGCCAACCAAGAAGCAGCGGCGGCAGATTCACCAGCTGCATGGCAATTTTGACTGAAGGGGCCGCCAGGCGGCCCCCTTCACGCTAGCGCACTACCGCCAGCCTGTTGATCAGCGGCAACCTGGCCGCAAACCTGAACAGCGGCGCGGTCCAACGCACCAGCGCCGCAGTGCTGTGGGCGGCCAGCGGTGTGTACAGGCTCCAGCCCAGTGCCAGCACAGCCATCAGCAGGCCACCGATGTAGTCGTCCTGCCCCCAGTGGGCGCCCGCCACCAGGCGTGGCAACATGAACAGCACTGCCAGGCCCCAGATCACCAGGTATTGCCCAATGCGGCGGCTGAACACGCTCATGAACAGCGCCCAGATCAGCAGCACCGAGGCGTGATCGCCCGGGAAGCTCTTGCTGGAACGGTCTTTCAGTTCCCAGGAGGATTCCAGGTTGGGGTAGTAGTCACTCAGGTGCACAGCGCTGTCGAACATCATCGACGGGCTGTTGTGCTGCCAGCCAGCTGCGTCCACCCACTTGGAAAACAGCGCACGAATCACCACTAAGAGCAGTAGCGTGACCAGAAAACCGAAAAACGCCTGGCGAACCTGCACGGCCTTGAACACCCAGTTGCCACGAATCAGCGCCGCCAGCAGGATCAGGCCCACGACGATGTCGAACGGGCGCAAGCTGCCCACGGTCCAGATGTAACGCCAGGTAGTGTTCTCGGCCAGCGGCGCGTTCAGGGTATGGAACAGCCATTCGTCGAATGCCAGGCACAGGCTCTGGCCAACAGGCCACAACCAGAAACACAGTAGTGCGATGGGCAGTAGCGTGCACGCTACCAAGGGTCCCCAGGACCACCTCGCTTGGAACAGTGGTCGATTGTCCATAAGATACCTCTATCTCCTAATAGGGAAATGAGCGCCCGAAGGCGCCCCACGGCGGGATTTGTAATTCTCCGCAATCATTTTGTCATCATTTTCAGATAGCCAGACACCCATGAGCGATTTGCCAGATACCGATTTCACCCAACGTTTCATCTTCGACGAGCGCGACGTGCGCGGCGAGTGGGTGTCTCTCGATGACAGCTACGCCGCCGTGCTGGCGCGTCACCCATACCCCGAGCCCGTGCAGGCGTTGCTGGGCGAGCTGATGGCCGCCACTGCCTTGCTGGTTGGCGCGCTCAAGTTCGATGGCCTGCTCATTCTGCAGGCGCGTTCTGCCGGCCCCATCCCCTTGTTGATGGTGGAGTGCTCGGGCGAGCGCGATATCCGCGGCATGGCTCGTTACGAAGCCGAACAGATCGCCTCCGACGCCACCCTGGCCCAGCTGATGCCCGACGGGCACCTGACCCTGACCATCGACCCGGTCAAGGGCCAGCGTTACCAAGGTACCGTGGACCTCGACGGGGCCAACCTGTCGGAGTGTTTCACCAATTACTTTGTTCAGTCCCAGCAGCTGAATACGCGGTTCTGGCTGAATACCGAAGGCGGCAAGGCCCGTGGCCTGCTGCTGCAGCAATTGCCGCGTGATCGCCAACCCGATGACGAAGAGCGTGAAGAAAGCTGGCAGCATGTGGTCGCCTTGGCCAGCACGCTGAAAGCCGACGAGTGGGCGCTGGATAACGAAACCCTGCTGCACCGCCTGTACCACGAAGATGCCGTGCGCCTGTTCGATGTGCAGCCGCTGCGTTTCAACTGCAGCTGCTCGCGCGAACGTTCCGGCAATGCGCTGGTCAGCCTTGGCGAAGAAGACGCCAAGGCGTTGGTGGAAGAATGTGGCGGCACGGTGGAGATCGATTGCCAGTTCTGCAACCAGCGCTATTTCTTCGATGCCAACGATGTCGCACAGCTCTTTGCGGGTGGCGGCACGGACGTGGCCTCAGAAACTCGCCACTGAAACGTTTCACTACAGGAGAATCTCCTGTCGAATTGCGCAAAAGCTCGGTTCTGACAGGAGGGGCCTACTTTTTTTGGGCGTTTCTGGCATAATCCGGCCACTTTTTTCGCTGTAGTAGTTTTTTCGAGACGACTACAAAACGTTTGGAGCACTCGGCCTCGGGCCGGATGGGGTATCTCATGACGCAAGCCAACAACACCGTGTACACCGACCTGAGCGTCGATGAGCTGGTAAAAGAAGCGCTGCAACGCGGTGAAGGCGTACTAGCCGATACTGGTGCACTGGTCGTGGAGACGGGCCACCGTACCGGCCGTTCCCCGGCTGACCGTTTCATCGTCGAAGAACCTTCCACCCAGGACGCCATCGCCTGGGGCCCGATCAACCGCAAGTTCCCGGCCGACAAGTTCGATGCCCTGTGGGACCGCGTCGAGGCGTTCAACAACGCCCAGGATCACTTCGTTTCCTACGTTCACGTAGGTGCGGCAGCCGACCACTACCTGCCGGTGAAGATGACCACCCAGACTGCCTGGCAGAACCTGTTTGGCCGTTGCCTGTTCATCAACCCGGAGCAGTACAACCCTGCTGGCCGTGATGAGTGGCAAGTGCTGAACGTTGCCAACTTCGAGTGCGTACCCGAGCGTGACGGCACCAACTCCGACGGTTGCGTGATCCTCAACTTCGCCCAGAAGAAAGTACTGATCGCCGGCATGCGTTACGCCGGTGAAATGAAGAAAGCCATGTTCTCGGTGCAGAACTTCCTGCTGCCGGCTGCCGACGTGCTGCCAATGCACTGCGCTGCCAACATCGGTGAAAACGGCGACGTCACCCTGTTCTTCGGCCTGTCCGGCACCGGCAAGACCACCCTGTCTGCCGACGAAAGCCGTTATCTGATCGGTGACGACGAGCACGGTTGGGGTGAGGGCGTGGTGTTCAATATCGAAGGCGGTTGCTATGCCAAGTGCATCGACCTGTCGGAGAAGAACGAGCCGGTTATCTGGAAGGCCATCAAGCACGGCGCCGTGCTGGAAAACGTGGTAATCGACGACAACAAGCATGCCGATTACACCAACGTCAGCCTGACCCAGAACAGCCGCGCTGCCTACCCGCTGGAGCACGTTGCCAAGCGCTCCGAGGCCAACCTGGGCGGCGAGCCCAACGCGGTGATCTTCCTCACCTGCGACCTGACCGGTGTTCTGCCGCCGGTGTCGATCCTGAACAACGAGCAGGCGGCCTACCACTTCCTGTCCGGCTACACCGCGCTGGTTGGCTCCACTGAAATGGGTTCGGGCGGCGGCATCAAGTCGACCTTCTCCACTTGCTTCGGCGCGCCGTTCTTCCCGCGCCCGGCTGGCGAGTACGCCGAGCTGCTGATCAAGCGCATCAAGGGCTTCAACTCCAAAGTCTACCTGGTGAACACCGGCTGGACCGGCGGTGGCTACGGCGTGGGCAAACGCTTCAACATTCCGACCACCCGTGCGGTGATCGCTGCCATCCAGAGCGGTGCGCTGGTGGGTGCCGAAACCGAGCACCTGGGCATCATCAACCTGGACGTGCCCAAGGCTGTTCCGGGCGTCGACACCGAGCTGCTGAACCCGCGTAACACCTGGGCGGACAAAGCAGCTTACGACGAGGCCGCAAAAGGCCTGGCCAAGCTGTTCATCGAAAACTTCAAGAAGTTTGAAGTGTCCGACGCCATCAAGGCTGCTGGCCCTCAGCTGTAAGCTGACCAGGGCAGTACCGCACTATCCGGGGCCGCTTTGCGGCCCTGATTTTTACCTTGGATTTCTGTTTCACTGTCTGCATCCCTTGCCAAGACATGAGCCAGCCCGATGATCCAACCCCCTCTGCGCACCGCCTTCACCCACTTCCACCCTGTGCTTACCCGCCCCCAGGACAATGACGTTAACGGTCACATTGCCGGCGCAACCGTGCATGGCTATTTCGAGGCTGCCATTCAGGCGTTCCTGGTGGAGCAAGCTGAACTGGACTTGCGGGACGGTGAGCTGGCCGCTTTCGTGGTCAGCGCTTCGGCAGACTTCTACGCCTTGCCAGCGTTTCCGGATGTGCTGGAGGTGGGCTTGGGCGTGGCGCGCCTGGCTGGCAGTACGGTGGAGTATCGCCTGGCGCTATACCGCCCTGGCGAAGCCCAGGCCTGCGCTGCAGGAACAGTGGTGCAGGTGTTCATCGAACGCGCCAGCGGCCAGCCCGTTGCATTGCCGCAGCCGCTGCACACGCTGTTTTCGGCGCTGCTGGTACAGCCTTGACGAAAAAGCCCCGCCATGAGGGCGGGGCTTCTGCAGTGCGGCCTGGCTGAGCCATCAAGGGTGGCGATGGCGGCCATGCTTGCGGTGGCCGTAATGCGGGCCTGGGCCCGGGCCGCGGTCCCAGTGACGGCGGTCGTCGTAGTCGCGACGGTACCGGCGGTGGTCGCGGCGGTCGTCCTGGTCGGCCTTGTTACCCATGTAGTTACCCAGCGCGCCGCCGGCACCGCCGCCCGCGGCTGCACCGATGTAGCTACCGGTGGTACCGCCCACCGAGCGGCCAACCACGTTGCCGCCTGCTGCACCCAGTGCGCCGCCAATGGCCGCCTCACCGCGCTGGCGCTTGTCGGCACCTACCGCGCTGCCTGCCGCGCCGCCCAGGCCCGCGCCGATGGCCCCACCGGTGCTACCACCGATGGACTGGCCAACGACTGAGCCCAGTACCCCACCCAATGCGCCGCCAATGCCGGCCTCGGTGGTGCCGCCTGCCATGGCAACGCCGCTGAGCAAGCTGAAAGACAACAACAGAATCGAGGAGTACTTCTTCATCAAGAGAGCCTCAGAGTTAAGACGAGGCGAATTTGCGGGTAACCTGCGTGGCTGGCAACGTAAATCCGACGAGCTGCACGAGTTGTACACAATTCTGTAAGTTGTTGAATTGGCTATGAAACTTAAACTGTTTTTGGCGGTCATAGACCTTTATGACAAAGCCCTGAACCTCACCGGAACAGGGCTTTTTCATTTACGGCATTACACAATCCGGCCGTTGTCTTCGGCCCGTTCCAGCTTGATGGCGATGAACTTCGACGTGGGCGTATGGCTGCCATCGCCAATGCTCTCCAGCGGTACCAGCGGGTTTACCTCGGGGTAATACGCCGCTGCCTGCCCTGCCGGTATGTCGAACGCCAGCAGGGTGAACCCGCGCACACGGCGCACATGCTCATCGCCCCACAACGACACGATGTCCACCTTCTGCCCCGGCTGGAAGCCCAGGCGGATGATGTCCGCTTCGTTGGCAAACAGCACGTCGCGCTGGCCACGCACGCCCCGGTAGCGGTCATCCAGGCCATAGATGGTGGTGTTGTACTGATCATGCGAGCGCATCGACTGCATGATCAGGTCCGGCGCCTGGCCGCTGGCCCGTACGCGTTCATCCAGCAGGGTGTCTGGCAGCAGGTTGGCCTTGAAGTTGGCGCGGCCGGTGGCGGTTTTCCAGTCGCGGGTGGCCGCACTGTTGCCCAGGTAGAAGCCGCCCGGGTGGCGCATGCGCTGGTTGAAGCCGGTGAAGCCCGGGATGGTGTCAGCGATCAGGTCGCGAATACGGTCGTAGTCAGCCACCAGCCAGTGCCAGTCCACCGGGCGCTTGCCCAAGGTGGCGGCCGCGATGCCGGCGATAACGGCAGGTTCTGAACGCATCTGCGAAGACAGGGGTTTGAGCTGCCCGTTCGAGCCGTGCACCATGCTGAACGAGTCTTCCACCGTAACGGCCTGTGGCCCGTCGGCCTGCAGGTCGATATCGGTGCGGCCCAGGCACGGCAGAATCAACGCCTGCTTGCCATGCACCAGGTGGCTGCGGTTGAGCTTGGTGCTGATGTGCACGGTCAACTCGCAGTTGCGCAGCGCCTTGGCGGTGCGTTCAGTATCCGGGGTTGCCTGGGCAAAGTTGCCGCCCAGGCCGATGAACACCCGGGCACGCCCGTCCAGCATGGCGTGGATGGCCTCGACGGTGTTGTGGCCATTGTGGCGAGGCACCGGGAAGCCAAACCGCTTTTCAAGGGCATCGAGCAGCGCCACCGGTGGGCGCTCGTTGATGCCCATGGTGCGGTCGCCCTGCACGTTGCTGTGGCCACGCACCGGGCACAGGCCTGCGCCTGGGGCACCGATGTTGCCGCGCAGCATCTGCAGGTTGACGAGTTCCTGGATGGTGGGCACCGAATGGCGATGCTGGGTGATGCCCATGGCCCAGCACATGATCACCCGCTTGCTGCGGCAGTACATGCGGGCCGCCAGCTCGATGTCGTGCAGTGGCAGCCCGGCCTGGGCCTGGATGTGCTCCCACGGGGTGGCATCGACCACGGCCAGGTAATCCTCAATGCCATGCCCGTGCTGCGCAATGAAGGCATGGTCCAGCACGGCGGGTTCACCGTTGGCTTTGGCCTCGCGCTCCCACTGCAGCACGAACTTGGCCATGCCGCGCAGCATCGCCATGTCGCCGCCCAGCGCCGGGCGGAAGAATGCCGTGTTGGTAGGCCGATCGCTGTTGGTGAGCATTTCCAGCGGGTTTTGCGGGTGCTGGAAGCGTTCCAGGCCGCGCTCTTTCAGGGGGTTGATGCACACCACCTGGGCGCCGCGCTTCACCGCATCGCGCAGCGGGTCGAGCATGCGCGGGTGATTGGTGCCGGGGTTCTGGCCCCACACGAAGATGGCGTCAGCGTGTTCGAAATCGTCGAAGGTCACGGTGCCCTTGCCCACACCCACGCTTTGCCCCAACGCTACGCCACTGGCCTCGTGGCACATGTTCGAGCAGTCGGGGAAGTTGTTGGTACCGTAGGCCCGCACAAACAGTTGGTACAGGTAGGCCGCCTCGTTGCTGGCCCGGCCGGAGGTGTAGAACTCGGCCTGGTCGGGGGTGGCCAGCTTGTTCAGCTCGCGGGCGATCAAGGCAAAGGCAGCGTCCCAGCTGATGGGCTGGTAGCGGTCGCTGCCGGCGTCGTACGCCATCGGCTCGGTCAGGCGGCCTTGGTACTCCAGCCAGTAATCGCTTTGCTGCAGCAGCGAAGTAACGCTGTAGCGGGCGAAGAAGGCGGCGTCGACACGGCGCTTGGTGGCTTCCCAGTTCACCGCCTTGGCGCCGTTTTCGCAGAACTTCACCATGCCGCTTTCCGGGGAATCCCCCCAGGCGCAGCCCGGGCAGTCGAAGCCGCCGTTCTGGTTGGTCTTGAGCAGTGCGCGAATGTTCTTCAGCGCGTTGTCACTGCCAACCCAGGCCTTGGCCACGCTGCGCAGCGCTCCCCAGCCGCCGGCGGGGCCGTGGTAGGGCTTGTAGCGTGGAGGGGAGGCTGGGGCGTTGTCCGGTAGATGCTGGTACGAGCTCACGACTTTTACGACTCCGCCGCGGGGCTATACACCCGCGGTGCACTGTGTTTGGGCAGGTGGATAAGGTTGAGGTTGTGCTTGCGCGCCCATTGCAGGGCAAGGCCGGTGGGGGCGGACAGGCTGATCAGGGTCTGGATGCCGGCGCGCAGGACCTTCTGGATCAGTTCAAGGCTGCAGCGGCTGGTGACGATGGCCAGGCCACCCTGGCTGTCGATGCCTTGGCGCAGCAGGGCGCCGATCAGTTTGTCGAGGGCGTTGTGCCGGCCAATGTCCTCACGGCCCATCAACAGTTCGCCGTGCCGGTCCATGAACAGCGCCGCATGCACCGCGCCGCTGTGCTGGCCCAATGGCTGAAACACATCGATGCGCTTGCGCAGGTTCACCAGCCAATCAGCTGGTGGCAGGGGGGCGCCAGGCAGTTTGGTCAGTTCTGGCAGCGCCTGCTCCAGCGCCTCGACCCCGCACAGGCCGCAACCGCTGGTGCCGGCCAACTGGCGGCGTTGGTTTTTCAGGTTCCAGAAGGCGCGGCTGGAAATTTCCAGGTCGGCGTACAACGATGCGCCGCTGCCCGACAACTTGACGTCATAGATTTCTGCCGTGCTTTCAACAATGCCGCTGCCCACGCTGAAACCGACGGCAAAGTCTTCCAGGTCGGTGGGGCTTACCAGCATCACCGCCTGGTTCAGGCCGTTGTAGACAATGGCCAGGGCCACTTCTTCAGCCAGGGGGGTGTTGTCACGCTGGCCGTCGTCCAGCTGGACGTAATCGTAGGTGTTGCTGGCAGCGGGCATGGCCAAAGTTGATGAGGCCGCGCAGAACGGGGGCTTGCTGGTCATCGGGGCTTGCTCTTGATCGACGCAATCGGCGGCATTCTGAGGCCACAAGCCTAGGCTTGCAGGCTGGCGCCGTCTAATTGCTAGGGTCTATGCATTGATAGACCGCGTCGATTGGTCGCAGTGCAGCGGCAGATTGAGTCTTGACCTAGACTCCAGTGTCCAACGGTTTCACGTCAACAAGGAGAGCGTCATGAGTCTATTCAGCTTTGTGAAGGAAGCAGGCGAGAAGTTGATCGATCTGCTGACCCCAGGCAACGCCAATGCCGAGGAGCAGTTGAAGAAGCACGTGGAAAGTGTCGGCCTGGGCAACCCCAATATCACTGCCACAGTGGAGGGCGACAAGGTCATCCTGAAGGGCGAGGTGGCCAGCCAGGAGGAGAAAGAAAAGATCATCCTGGCGGCGGGCAACATCCATGGGGTGGCCAGCGTTGAAGACCAGATCACGGTTACCGGGCCTGCGGCGCAGGCTGCGCGTTTTGTGACGGTGGAGAAGGGCGACACGTTGAGTGCCATTTCCAAGAAGGTGTATGGCGACCCCAACAAGTATCAGAAGATCTTCGAGGCCAACAAGCCCATGCTATCGAGCCCGGACAAGATTTACCCGGGGCAGGTGCTGCGTATTCCTGACTGATCAGCCGTGCAGTTTCGCGAGTGAACTCGCTCCCACAGGAATAGCATTTTCCGGCATTTTCCAGAGACCTGGACTGCCCCACAAAAGTTGGACACCTATCCAATTTTTGAGGTGTTCA
>NZ_JACVVH010000085.1:0-10144 GCF_016647865.1 Pseudomonas sp. S60
GTACGGGCCAACCGAGGCGGCCATCGACGTGACCCACTGGACGTGCCGTGAAGAAGGGCAGGACAGCGTGCCGATTGGCCGGCCGATTGCCAACCTGAGCACCTATGTACTGAGCCACGACTTGGCGCCGGTGCCGGCCGGGGTGGTGGGCGAGCTGTACCTGGGCGGGGAAGGGCTGGCGCGGGGTTACCACCGCCGCCCGGGGTTGACCGCCGAACGCTTTGTGGCCAGCCCGTTCGAGGTGGGCCAACGGCTGTACCGCACCGGCGACCTGGCGCGTCAGCGCGCCGACGGGGTGATCGAGTACATGGGGCGCATCGACCACCAGGTGAAGATCCGCGGGCTGCGTATCGAGCTGGGCGAGATCGAGGCGCGCCTGCTGGAGCAGGCCGAAGTGCGCGAAGCGGCGGTGCTTGCAGTGGACAGCCCGGCAGGTCTTCAGCTGGCAGGCTACCTCGTACCCACCTTCCCCGTGGAAAACACTGCCGCACTGCGTGAGCGGCTGCGCACTGCATTGGCTGGGCATATGCCGGACTACATGGTGCCCAACCACCTCATGTTCCTCGACGCCTTGCCGCTCAGCCCCAACGGCAAGCTTGAGCGCAAGGCCCTGCCAGGGTTGAGTGAACAGATGGCGGTGCGAGCCTGGCGGGCGCCCGAAACAGAGCTGCAGGGCCAGCTGGCAGAGATCTGGCAGGAAGTGCTGCAGGTCGAGCGGGTGGGGCTGGACGACAACTTCTTCGCCCTTGGTGGGCATTCGCTACTCGCCACTCAGGTGGTGGTGCGGGTGCGCAGCCTGCTGCGTGTTGACGTACCGCTCAAAGACCTGTTCGAGACCGACACCCTGCAAGCCTTTGCCGAGCGCCTGGAGGGCCTGCGTGCGGTGCACCTGTCGGTCGACGACGAATTGGCTAAATCCTTGGAGGCTCTCAAACGTTTATCAAGCACTGAGTTGGAGAAACTACTTTCGTAAGGAGCCTTGGGTGCAAGCGTTGATCGAGTCGGTTGGAAGTCTCTCGGCAAAGGAGAGAAAAGCGCTGGCGGTGCTGCTCAAGCAAAAGGGCATCAACCTGTTTTCGGTGGTACCCATTTTCAAGCGCGACACCGCAGAGCCACTACTGTTGTCTTTTGCCCAGGAGCGTCAGTGGTTCCTCTGGCACCTCGACCCGATGAGTTCGGCGTATCACATACCCACAGCCCTGCGCTTGCGCGGGGCGCTGGATGTGCCTGCACTGGAACGCGCGTTCAATGTACTGGTCGCCCGGCATGAGAGCTTGCGCACCGCACTGGTGGAAGACCAGGGGCAGGTAGTACAGGTGATTCACGCCGCCTTCGAGCTCACCCTGCACACTGAGCCCCTGCTCGACGCTGATCCGGCCGCATTGCAGGCACGTGTCGAGCAGGAGAGCCGGCGCCTGTTCGACCTGCGCCAGGCGCCGTTGTGGCGGGTGAGCCTGCTACGTGTGGCTGACGATGACCATGTGCTGGTGCTGACCCAGCACCACATCATTTCCGACGGTTGGTCGATGCAAGTGATGATCGACGAGCTGATGCACTGCTACCAGGCCTTTATCCAAGGCCAGGCGCCGACGCTGCCTGCGTTGCCAATCCAGTACGCCGACTACGCCTTGTGGCAGCGCCAATGGATGGAAGCAGGCGAGCGCGAACGCCAACTGGGTTATTGGACGGCGCAATTGGCCGACGAGCCGGGTGTGCTGTCGTTGCCGTACGATCACTCACGCCCGGCACAGTTGAGCGACCGTGGCGCGCGTGTCGACCTTCAGGTGCCAGAGGCCCTGGCGACCGCCCTGAACGGGCTGGCGCAGCGCGAGAACGTAACCTTGTTCATGCTCTTGCTGGCCAGCTTCCAGACCCTGCTGCACCGCTACAGCGGCCAGGCCGACATCCGTGTCGGCGTGCCCACGGCCAACCGTAACCGGGTGGAGACCGAAGGCCTGATCGGCTTCTTCGTCAATACCCAGGTGCTCAAGGCCGACTTTGCAGGCGTCGCCACCTTTACCGACTTGCTGCAACAGGTGCGCAGCACTGTACAGGCCGCCCAGGACCACCAGGACCTGCCGTTCGAGCAGTTGGTCGAGGGCCTGCACCCGCAACGTACCCTCAGCCATAGCCCGCTGTTCCAGGTCATGTACAACCACCAGAGCGAAGGCCGCACCCGCCAGGCCGGAGCGGGCCCGGTGCTACAGGTAGAGAACCTGACCTGGGACAAACAGACCTCGCAGTTCGATCTTACCCTCAATACCCACGAATCCGGCGGGCAACTCAGTGCCAGCCTGACCTACGCCACCGACCTGTTCGACCGCGCCACCATTGAGCGCATGGCCGGGCACTGGCTGACCCTGTTGCAGGCACTGGTGGACAACGCTTGGCAGCGTATCGAGTTACTGCCTTTGCTGACCGGCGCGGAGCAGGCTGCACAGGCCCAGGCATGCAGCGGTGCGGTACAGCACTACGACGAGGCACAATGCATTCATCGCCAGATCGAGGTGCGTGTAGCGGAGAAAGGCGACACACCGGCGCTGTATGCCGGCGAACAGGTACTGGGCTACGCCGAACTCAACCGCCGAGCCAACGCCTTGGCCCACCGCCTGATCGAGCTTGGCGTGGGGCCGGAAGTGCGGGTGGCGGTGGCCATGCCCCGCGCTGGCGAACTGCTCGTGGCCTTGCTTGGCGTGCTCAAGGCGGGTGGTGCCTATGTACCTTTGGACCCAGACTACCCGGCAGAGCGTGTGGCCTATATGCTCGACGACAGTCGCGCGCAGGTGATCATCACCCAGCAGGCTCTGTTGGCAGAGCTGCCAGCGCTGGATGCATTGCATGTGGTGTTGCTGGAGCCGGGCGCCGACCTGGGAGCGCAAGGCTACAGTCAGGAAAACCCCGATACCCAGGTGGTTGCACAGAACCTGGCCTACGTTATCTATACCTCCGGCTCGACCGGTAAGCCGAAAGGCGTGGCCATCGCCCACCGCAACGTCATGGCGTTGATGCGCTGGTCGGCCGAGGTTTACCCGGAGCCGTCGATTCAGGGGGTGCTGGCCTCTACCTCAGTGTGCTTTGACCTTTCGGTGTGGGAGCTGTTCGTCACCCTGGGTAACGGCGGCTCGCTGGTGTTGGCGCGCAATGCCCTGGAACTGCCGCAGTTGGCTGCAAGAGAACAGGTTCGCCTGATCAATACCGTGCCATCGGCCATTGCAGGCTTGCACCGCGCAGGCCAAATTCCGGCATCGGTGCGCATCATCAACCTGGCGGGCGAGCCGCTCAAGCAGGGGCTGGTCGATGACTTGTATGCGCAGGCATCGGTCGAGCATGTCTATGACCTGTACGGGCCGTCGGAAGACACCACCTATTCCACCTGGACCCGTCGCGAAGCGGGGGGCAAGGCCAACATCGGCTTGCCCCTGGGTAATACCCGTGGTTATTTGCTCGATCCGCAGTTGCAAACCGTTCCGACTGGGGTTGCGGCTGAGCTGTATCTGGCTGGCCACGGCATAACCCGCGGCTATCTGGGGCGTCCTGGGCTTACCGCCGAGCGCTTCGTACCCGACCCGTTCGCTGCGGACGGGCAACGCATGTACCGCACCGGCGACTTGGTACGCCAGCCGGCTCAGGCCCCGCTGGAATACGTCGGTCGTATCGACCACCAGGTGAAGGTCCGTGGCTTCCGCATCGAGCTGGGTGAAATCGAGGCGCGGCTGCTGGCGCTTGACGAGTTAGGTGATGCGGTGGTGCTTGCCGTGGAGGGGGCGGTCGGCCAGCAACTCGTAGGCTACGTCGTACCCAACACGTCGGCTGGCCAAGGCGATGGCTTGCGCACACGCATCAAGGCCGCCCTGCGCGAACATTTGCCCGACTACATGGTGCCGGCGCAACTGGTGCTGCTTGAGCGCCTGCCGTTGACTCCCAATGGCAAGCTCGATCGCAAGGCCTTGCCACTACCCGATGCCAGCCCGTTGCCGGCCTACGTCGCCCCGCAATCCTCGTTGGAGCAGACGCTGGCAGGTATCTGGCAGGACGTGCTCAAGCGCGAGCAGGTGGGTGTTACCGATAACTTCTTCGAGCTGGGTGGCGACTCGATCATCACCCTGCAAGTGGTCAGCCGGGCGCGTCAGGCCGGCGTTACCATCAGTGCCAAGCAACTGTTCCAGCACCAGACAGTTCAAGGACTGGCCTCGGTCGCTGAAGTCGGTGGCCAGGGCCTGGTGATCGACCAGGCTGCGTTGCAAGGGCTGATGCCACTGTTGCCGATTCACCATGAATTCTTTGCCACGCCCATGCCCCAGCGCCACCACTGGAACCAGTCGGTGCTGCTGCAGCCCGGGCAGGTGCTGGATGTCGGGCTGCTGGCTCAGGCATTGCAAACGCTGTTCACCCATCACGATGCGTTGCGGCTGGTGTTCAGCGAGCACGATGGACATTGGCGGGCACGCTATCGCGCACTGGACGAGCAGCCTGCGCCAGCATTGCTGGAGCATATGCAAGGCCTGGATATCGCTGGCCTGGAAGTGGCCTGCCAACAGGCGCAGGCCAGCCTCGACCTGCAACAGGGGCCATTGCTGCGTGCGCTGTTGGTCGACCTGGATGACGGTAGCCAGCGCTTGTTACTGGTCATCCATCACCTGGCCGTGGACGGTGTATCCTGGCGCGTACTGTTCGAGGACCTGCAGGCGGCCTACCACCAGCTACAGTCGAGGCAGGCCGTGCAGTTGCCGGCCAAGACCAGCTCGGTCAAGGCCTGGGCCGAACGCCTGGGCGAGTATGCCCACAGCGATGCCTTGCGGGCAGAGCTGGGTTACTGGCAGGCGCAATTGCAGGGCGTCGACAGCGGCCTGCCTTGCGAGCGCCCCGGTGGCGCCTTGGGTAACCAGCATGCGGCCACCGTACATCGGCTACTGGACCAGGGCGTGACCCGTCAGTTGTTGCAGCAGGCGCCTGCGGCCTACCGCACCCAGGTCAATGACTTGCTGCTTAGCGCCCTGGCCTTGGTCATCAGCCGCTGGACCGGCCGCGCCGACACGCTGATCAAGCTCGAAGGCCATGGCCGCGAAGCCTTGTTCGACGATATCGACCTCACGCGTAGTGTCGGCTGGTTCACCAGCGCCTTCCCGTTGCGGCTGACCGCAGGCCAGGACATCGACGGCACGCTCAAGCAAGTGAAGGAGCAACTGCGTGCCTTGCCTACCAAGGGATTGGGCTTCGGCGTGCTGCGCCACCTGGGCGATGACGCCACCCGTGCAGCGCTGGCGGGGTTGCCGCAGCCGCGAATCACCTTCAACTACCTGGGCCAGTTCGACGCCAGTTTCAACACGGCGGGCGACGCCTGGCTGCGCCCTGCTAGCGAATATGGCGGGGCCCAGCAAAGCACGTCGGCACCGTTGGACAACTGGCTGAACATCAGCGGCAAAGTGTTTGATGGCCGCCTGAGCCTGAGCTGGACGTACAGTGAGGCGATGTTCGACCACGCCACCATCGAGCACCTGGCCGACCAGTTGATCAGTCAGTTGCAGGTGTTGGTGCAGCATTGCCTGGACGAAGAGGTCTGGGCAGTGACACCATCCGACTTCCCGCTCGCCAACCTCAGCCAGGCACAACTGGATGCTCTGCCGTTGCCCGCCGCGCGAATCGACGACCTCTACGGCCTGTCGGCCATGCAACAGGGCATGTTGTTCCATTCTCTGTATCAGCAGGGCTCTGGCGACTACATCAGCCAGATGCGCCTGGACATCCATGGCCTGGACCCGCAGCGTTTTGCTGCAGCGTGGCAGGCAGTCATCGATAGCCATGACATCCTGCGTACCGGTTTCGTGTGGCAGAACCTGGCGCAGCCAGTGCAGGTGGTCCAGCGCCGGGTCCGCCTGCCGTCTGCGCTGCATGACTGGCGGGGCCGCAGCGACCAGGCCCAGGCCCTCGATGAGCTGGCGGATGACCAGCGCCAGAAGGGCTTCGACCTCGCCGAGGCGCCTTTGCTGCGCCTAGTGCTGGTGCGCATGCAGGATGACCAGTACCACCTGGTGTACACCCATCACCACATTCTGATGGACGGCTGGAGCGCTTCGCGCCTGCTGGGCGAAGTGTTGCAGCGCTATAGCGGGCAGGTGCCGGAAACATCGAGCGGGCGTTATGTCGAGTACATCGGCTGGCTCAAGACCCAGGATCTGGCAGGCAGCGAAGCGTTCTGGAAACAACAGCTGGCCGTGTTGAGTGCACCGACCCGGCTGGCCCGTTGCGTCGAAGGCAATATCGTTGCAGCAGCGGGACATGGCAACCTGCATGGCGGCCTTGATGCCCAGCAGACAGCCCGGTTGGTAGAGTTCTGCCGCCGGCATAAAGTGACCTTCAATACTTTGGTGCAAGCCGCATGGTTGCTGCTTCTGCAGCGTTACAGCGGCGCTGACAGCGTCTGCTTCGGTGCCACTGTGGCGGGCCGGCCAAGTGAGCTCAAAGGGATCGAGCAACAGATCGGCCTGTTCATCAATACCCTGCCGGTCATCGCCAGCCCACGAGCGCAACAGACCGTCGACCAGTGGTTGCAGGCGGTGCAGGCGCAGAACCTGGCCTTGCGCGAACACGAGCACACCCCGCTGTTTGAAATCCAGCGCTGGGCCGGGCAGGGTGGCGAGGCGCTGTTCGACAACATTTTGGTGTTCGAGAACTATCCGGTGTCCGAAGCGCTGGAACAAGCCAACCCGCCGGGTGTTCGCTTCGCCAACCTGCATAACCACGAACAGAGCAACTATCCGCTGACGCTTTCCGCGAGCCTGAGCGAACGCCTGAAGCTGCACTTCAATTATGACCGGCAGGCCTTCGACCCGGTAATGGTCGACCGCCTGCACGGCCAGCTATGCCAACTGCTGCTGCAGATGGCCCAAGGCGATGGCAGCCAGCGCCTGGACGCATGCCAGGTGCACAGTGCAGTGCAGCAATCGACGTTGCTCGCACAGTGGAATCCAGACACCGTGCAATTGCATGACGAACGTTGTCTACACCAGTTGATAGCCGCCCAGGCGGCCCGCGCGCCGCAGGCCGTCGCGCTGAGTTTCGAAGGCCAGCACTGGACCTATGCTCAGCTGGAAGCCACGGCCAACCGTTGGGCGCATCGCTTGGCCCAACAGGGTGTAGGTGCCGATGTACGGGTTGGCCTGGCGGCCGAACGCGGTCCCTGGATGATTGTCGGCTTGTTGGCCATCCTCAAGGCTGGCGGTGCCTACGTGCCGCTTGACCCGCAAGCGCCGCAGCAGCGGCTGACCTACATCATCGAAGACAGCGGCGTCGCCTTGTTGCTTACCCAATCGGCCTTGCTGCCTGGGCTGGTGGTGCCGGCGGGGCTACCGATATTGACGCTGGAAGACGATGTGCAGGGCTATGCCGACAGCACGCCGCAGGTCAGGGTGCATGCAGACAACCTGGCTTATGTCATCTACACCTCAGGTTCCACTGGTCGCCCCAAGGGCACATTGCTGCCGCACCGCAATGCCGTGCGGCTGTTCCTGGCCACCGAGGCTTGGTTCGGTTTTGGCGCCGACGATGTGTGGACCCTGTTCCACTCCGTCGCCTTCGATTTTTCGGTGTGGGAGATCTTTGGCGCGTTGATCTACGGTGGCCGTCTGGTGATCGTGCCGCAAGCGGTCAGCCGCGCCCCTGAAGCGTTCTACCAGTTGCTGTGCAATGAGCGAGTCACGGTGTTGAACCAGACGCCATCGGCGTTCAAGGCGCTGATGCAGATCGCCTGCTCGCCGACGGTGGTGGGCGCGCATACCCTGCGCCATGTGGTTTTCGGTGGCGAAGCGTTGGAAGTCAAGGCACTGCGGCCATGGTTCGAGCGTTTCGGCGACCAGGCGCCCAGGTTGATCAACATGTACGGCATCACCGAAACCACGGTGCATGTGACCTACCACCCACTGTCACTGGCCGACTTGCAGGCGCAGGCGGCCAGCCCCATTGGCGAGCCGATCGGTGACCTGACCTGGTACGTGCTCGACGGTGATCTCAACCCCGTGCCGCAGGGGGCGACTGGCGAGCTGTTCATTGGCGGTGCTGGCCTGGCCCGAGGTTACTTGAACCAGCCGGCGCTGAGTGCCACACGCTTTATCGCCAACCCGTTTGCGGCCCAGGGTGAGCGCCTGTACCGCACAGGTGACCTGGTGACCCAGCGCGCCGACGGCGCTATCGAGTACATCGGGCGTATCGATCAGCAAGTGAAGATCAGGGGCTTCCGTATCGAACTGGGAGAAATCGAGGCGCAGTTGCTGGCCTTGGTGCAGGTGCGGGAAGCCGCGGTACTCGCTGTCGATGGGGTGGCCGGGCAGCAACTGGTGGCCTACGTGGTGGCACAAGCGCCCGTGACGGATGAGCACGCTCTGCGTGACTCTCTGCGGGCACACCTCAAGCGCCAGCTGGCGGACTACATGGTCCCGGCACATGTGGTGTTCATCGAGGCGCTGCCGCTGACGATCAACGGCAAGCTTGATCGCAAGGCCTTGCCGAGCCCGGACGGTATCCCGCGGCAGCACAACCATGTTGCCCCGCAAAGTACCCTTGAGTGCCAGGTGGCGGCGGTGTGGCAAGACGTACTGGGTGTCGCCCAAGTCGGCCTGGGTGATCACTTCTTCGAACTGGGTGGCCACTCGCTGATGGTTGTCAACGTAGTGTCGCGGCTGCAACTGGAGCTCGGCCTGAGCTTGACTGCACAACTCATTTTCCAATTTCCGATCCTGGCTGATTTTGTCGCCCAATTGGAAGCCAGCGGTGAACAAGTCAATACGTCGACGCTGAACAAGCTGGAAAGCCTGCTCGACGAAATGGAGGAAATTTGATGGACAAGTTGGTAGCCGCTCGAATCGCCAAGCGGTTCATCACCCTGCCTCTGGACAAGCGCAAGGTTTACCTGGGCAAGATGCTCGAAGAGGGTGTTTCGCCAGCCAACCTGCCGATCCCCCA
Source organism: Pseudomonas sp. S60 (assembly GCF_016647865.1). Lineage (NCBI taxonomy): Bacteria > Pseudomonadati > Pseudomonadota > Gammaproteobacteria > Pseudomonadales > Pseudomonadaceae > Pseudomonas > Pseudomonas sp. S60. The sequence goes on from NZ_JACVVH010000085.1 coordinate 8,956, forward strand.
GGTGCGCGAGGCGTTCGAGGCCTTGCCGCTGTCATTCGCCCAGCAGCGCCAGTGGTTTCTCTGGAAACTGGACCCGCTCAGCACGGCGTACCACATCCCTACCACCCTGCGTATGCGCGGGGCATTGGATGTACCTGCACTGGAACGGGCATTCAATGCGTTGATCGCCCGCCACGACACGCTGCGCACTCACTTCCAGCATGTGGAGGGCGAGGTGCGCCAGGTCGTGGGGGCTGAAGCGGCATTGCGCCTGGAGGTCGAAAAGGCTCAAGGTGAAGGTGTCGACCACGATGGGATGATCCGCGCCTTCGCCGCGCGCGAGACGCAGCAGCCGTTCGATCTGGACAATGGCCCGCTGCTGCGCGTGCGCCTGCTGGCACTTGCCGAGCAGGACCATGTGCTGGTGTTGACCCAGCACCACATTGTTTCCGACGGATGGTCGATGCAGGTGATGGTGCGCGAGCTGGTCGAGCTCTATGCCCACTTCGCCCAAGGTGCGCCGGTGCAACTGCCTGAGCTGCCGATCCAGTATTCCGACTATGCCATTTGGCAACGGCATTGGATGGAGGCAGGGGAACAGGAGCGCCAGCTGGGGTACTGGCTGGACCACCTTGGCAGCGAACATTCGGTGCTGGCGCTGCCGCTCGACCATCCTCGGCCTGCCCAGCAGAGTTTCCGTGGTGAGCGCCTTCAGGTGGTGTTGCGGCCAGGCCTGGCGCAAGGTTTGCAAACACTGGCGCACCAGCAGAACGTGACGTTGTTCATGTTGCTGCTGGCCTCGTACCAGGTGCTGTTGCACCGCTACAGTGGCCAGTCGCGCATCCGTGTGGGTGTGCCCAATGCCAACCGCAACCGGGTCGAGACCGAGCGCCTGATCGGCTTTTTCGTCAACACGCAGATCCTTCAGGCCGACGTACACGGCGACTTGCCGTTCAGCACCTTGCTGCAACAGCTCCGGCACGATGCCTTGGCGGCGCAGGCCCATCAGGACCTGCCGTTCGAGCAACTGGTCGAGGCCTTGCAGCCAGAGCGTAACCTCAGCCACAACCCGCTATTCCAGGTGATGTTCAATCATCAAGGCGGCAACCGGCCAGCGCGGGCCGCGGAGGGCGGCGGCACCGGGCTGGAAGTCGAGTCGCTGCAGTGGGACAACCACACCGCACAGCTGGACCTGACGCTGGACACTGTC
>NZ_JACVVH010000086.1:0-9589 GCF_016647865.1 Pseudomonas sp. S60
CGGTAGCTCAGCTGGCGCTCGCCGAACACCAGGGCCACGGCGTCCGGGGTCTTTTGCGCCTGGGCCTCGATCAGGGTGTGGACGCAGGCGTCCAGCGGGTAGGCGTCGGTCGCGGTGACATTCCACTGCACGACGATGCGCTCCTGCTCGGCCGCGCCCAGCATCGGCAACTCGCCCAGATGCCTGTCGGCTTGCTCGCTCAGCGCTTGGAGCAGGACCATCAAGTGAGCGTCGATCTGGCGTATCTGCGACGCACTGAAGTGCGCTTGGTCGAAGCTGTAGCGCAGTTCCAGGGTATCGCCCAGGCTGACCGCCAGAGTCAGTGGGTAGTTGGTCTGTTCATGGCTGGCCACGGGACCGAAACGGAGCTCGTCGGGAGCACCCTGTTGCAATGCTTCCGACACCGGGTAGTTCTCGAACACCAGGATACTGTCGAACAGCGCTTCACCGCCTTGGCCGCGCCAGCGCTGGATTTCGAAGAGCGGCGTATGTTCGAACTCACGCACGCTCAGGTTCTGTGCCTGCACCGTCTGCAGCCATTGCGCCACGCTCAGTTGCGGGCTGGGGCTGGCGATCACCGGTAAGGTATTGATGAACAGGCCCACCTGCTCTTCCACACCTTGCAGGTCGGTGGGCCGGCCAGCCACCGTGGCGCCGAAAGTGACCGCCTGCTGGCCGGTATAGCGTTGCAGCAGCAACAGCCAGGCAGCCTGCAGCAATGTGTTGAGTGTGACTTTTCGGGCGCGGGCGAACTCACCCAGCGCTTGCGTGGCCGAGCGCTCGATCAAATGCCGGTACTCGGCCTGGCCATGTGCGCCGCTGGGGCGCGGTAGGCTGCTGGCCAACAGTGTCGGCTGCTCGAGGCTGGCCAGTTGCTGTTCCCAAAAGGCTCGGCTGGCAGCCGCATCCTGGCCCTGCAACCACTGGATGTAGTCACGGTAGCGTACGCGCGGCGCGTCAAGGGCTAGGCCTGCGTAGTGCTGCATCACCTCACCGATCAATCGCGAGCTGCTCCAGCCATCCATGAGTATATGGTGGTGGGTGTAGATCAGGTGATACTGCCCTGCACCGGTCTCGACCAGTTGCAGGCGAAGCAAGGGCGCGTGAGCCAGATCGAAACCTTGGGCCAGGGCTGTGGCGGCAAGGTGGTTGGCATCCTGCGCAGCGTCGTATTCCTCAAACGGCACCTCAACGGCTCGGTAAACCAGTTGCAGCGGCTGCGCCAGGTCGCCTTCCCAGCAGAAGCTGCTGCGCAACATCTCATGGCGCTCGACCACCCGTTGCCAAGCTAGGCGGAAACGCGCCGGGTCCAGCCCATCGATATCCACCCGGAGCTGATTGACGTAGTCGCCCGATCCTTGCTCGTAAAAGGTATGGAACAGCATGCCTTGCTGCATGGGTGCCAGTGGCAGGATGTCCTCGATGTCGTCGGCAATGACCGGAAGGTTATCAAGTTGGGCTTGGTTCACTGGCGCCAGAGGGAAGTCGGACGGGGTAAAGCCCAGTGCCCGACCCGCTGTGCAATGAGCCACCAAACTGGCCAGTTCGCGGCTATATTCATGCGCCAGGCGCTCGATAACCTTGGGTTCGAACATCTGTGCCGAGAACGTCCACTCCAGGCTCAGCTCCCCGTCGTAGACCTGGCCATTGAGGGTCAGCCAGTTGCCCAGCGAGACCTGTCCATCCTGCTCGGCACCGGCCGACTCGACGGCTGGCACGAACAGGGAGGCACCGCCTTCATCGAACTGGCCGTCCAGTTGCCCAAGGTAATTGAAGGTTATACGGGCCTCGGGCAATGCCGCCATCAGCGTCTGGGTTGCAGCATCGGCCAGGTAGCGCAGGATGCCGAAGCCAATGCCGTTGTCAGGCGCCGCGCGCAATTGCTCCTTGATACCCTTGATCGTTTGCCCAAGGTCCTGCGCCGGGGTCAGTAGCACAGGGTATTTGCTGGTGAACCAGCCAACGGTGCGGCTGAGGTCAATATCGTCGAATAACGCCTCGCGGCCATGGCCTTCCAATTGCACCAACACCGAACGTTCGCCACTCCAGCGGGTGATAACCCGCGCCAGGGCGCTGAGCAGCAGGTCGTTGACCTGGGTACGATAGGCCGCAGGTGCCTGTTGCAACAACTGCCGAGTAACACTGGCATCCAGCCGGCTGTACACGCTATGGCTGTCACACTGGCGCGCTGGCGCGTCGGCAATGGCCCCGGGCAGCGTCCGTGGCACGCCTTGCAGGCTACCCTGCCAGTAGTCGACCTGCTCCAGCAGGTGTGGTCCCTGGGCCAAGGCGTGCAACTGCTGTGCCCAGCGCTGTACCGAGCTGGTGCGGGCCGGCAGGCTAACCGGTTGGCCCGCCTGCAGTTGCGCACAAGCGTTTTGCAGGTCTTCGAACAACACCCGCCAGGATACGCCATCGACCACCAGGTGGTGGATCACCAGCAATAGCCGCTGGCTGCCATCGCCCATTTGCACGCATACCGCGCGCAGCAGGCGCTGGCCAAGGTCCAGGCCCTGTTGCACAGTTTCGCACAGCGCCTCCAAGGCGCTACGGTCGGTACAGCGGGCCTGTTCCAGCAGCGGTTGCTGTTGCCACAATGCCTGTTGCTGGTCGACGCTACGGTACTCGGCGTGCCACTGCCCTGAGACCTGGCTAAACACTTGGCGCAACGCATCGTGGTGCATCACCAGCGCCTGCAACGCCGACTCCAGCAATGCCACTGGCAGGCTCACCTGGCTGCGGAGCAGGAACGACTGGTTCCAGTGTGCACGCCGAGCCATGGGGCGGGCAAAGAAAGCCTGCTGAATTGGTAACAACGCCAACGCGCCTTGGGCAGGCCCTTGCTCGCCTGACTTGGCTTCACCCTGCCGGGCGACACCGGCCAAACCCTGAACGGTCTGGTACTGGAACAGTTGCTTGGGGGTAAAGTGGATACCGGCCTGGCGAGCACGGCTGACCACCTGGATGGAAATGATCGAATCTCCGCCCAATTCGAAGAAGTTGTCGGTCACCCCCACCCGCTCACGCTTGAGTACCTCTTGCCAGATCACCGCCAGACGTTGCTCCAGCACGTTGCGCGGGGCCATGAAGGCCGCTTCGCTGGTCGCATCCGGCTTCGGCAAAGCCTTGCGATCGAGCTTGCCGTTGACATTGAGGGGCAGGTCCGACAACAGTACCAGTTGGCTCGGAACCATGTGTTCCGGTAACGCCTGGCGCAACTGCGCAAACAGTTCAGTTCTAAGCCGGGCGGGCTCCCCCTCCCCCTTGGCAACGACGTAACCCACCAGTTGCCGACCACCGGCCGAAGGCATCGCAAGCACTGCGGCTTCACGCACCTGGGGCAGGTTGCGCAGCGCATTGGCCACCTCGCCAGGCTCGATACGGTAACCGCGAATTTTCACCTGGTCATCGACCCGTCCCAGGTAGTCGATCCCGGCTGCGCCCCGGCGCACCTGGTCACCACTGCGATACAGCCGGGCGCCTGGAACACCGGCAGGGTCGGGGACAAAACGCTCGGCGGTCAGGCCAGGCTGGCCCACATAACCCCGGGCCAGTCCCGCACCGCCAATGTGCAATTCCCCTGGCACGCCGTCGAGCACCGCTTGCAGGTCGGCATCGAGCACTCGCACGTGGCTGTTGGCCAAGGGGTGGCCAAGGCTGGCACGGGGCGTTGCCACCGCCAGATCGATGTCACCGGCCATTACACCCACAGTGGTTTCGGTCGGACCGTAATGGTTGAAAACCCGGCACTGCGGCGCCAGCCGGTGTATCTCGGTCAACAAGGTCGACGGGCAGGCTTCGCCGCCAAGCACGAGGTAGCGACGCGGCAGCACCTGTTCCGGCCGTGCAGCCTTGAGCAGCGCGTCCAGGTGCGAAGGGACGATCTTGAGTGCATCGATGGCATGGCGGCCCATGTAGTCGGCAAAGCCATCGGCATCCATCGCCAGATCCGTATCCACCAGATGCAGCGTTCGGCCAGTGCACAATGCAGCAAACAGCTGGGTGTAGCCGAGGTCGGCCGACAGCGTCGAAACCAATGCCATGCGCTGCACGTCTTGCCATTCGATGCGTTGCACCACACCTTGAACGTAATTGAGCAAGGCGCCATGCTCGACCATCACCCCTTTTGGTTGGCCCGTAGAGCCGGAGGTGTAGACCAAGTAAGCGGCATTGCTACGCTCCAGCGCAACCGCTTCGGCCATGGGCCCGCCCTTGGCATCCGCTATCACCAGACGTGGAATGTCCAATCCAGGCAAGGTCGCCGGAACGTCCACCAGCATCAGGCAAGCCGCACTGCTGCGCAGTAATTGGGCCTGACGCTCTTGTGGCAGCGCTGGGTCCAGCGCTACGAAGGCAGCACCGGCTTTGTGCACCGCCAGCATGGCCACCGCCCATTCGACCGTACGGCCGGTAGCAATGGCCACCCGCGCCTCCGGGCCAACGCCCTGTTCGCCAAGACGCCAAGCCAATGCGCCGGCCCATTGTTCAAGCTCGGCATAGCTCAGGCGTTGCTCGCCAGCAACCACCGCCAGGCCCTGCGGGTTCGCCCGGGCCTGCTCGCTGATCAGTTCATGCACCCCTGCGACCGGTTTCAGTGCCAAGCCCGGGCCAGCGGTTGTGACAGGCGCTCCGGACAACAGGATTTCACCCAGGCGCGCGTTAGGGTTGGCGACCAGTTGCACGAGCAGCTCCAGCCAATGCCCTGCCATACGCTCGATGCGTTCGGCACGGAACAGGTCGGTGGCGTAGATCAATGTCGCACTCAGTGCACCACCCTGCTCGACAGTTTCCAGGGTCAGGTCGAACTTGCTGGTCTGCTCGCCCGGCGCGAGTGTTTCTACCCGCAGGCTACCAACCTGGGAAGATGCCGTGCGTGTTTCATCGCTCTGGTGGTTGTGCAGGACCTGGAACAGCGGGCTGTGGCTGAGACTACGTTGCGGCTGCAAGGCCTCGACCAACTGCTCGAATGGCAGATCCTGGTGGGCCTGGGCGCCCATGGCGGCGGCCTTGGCCTGGGCTACCAGGTCGACGAAGCGCTGGCTTCCCTCAACGTTGGCGCTAAGCACCTGGGTATTGATGAAGAAGCCAATCAGGCCTTCGGTTTCCACCCGGTGGCGGTTGGCGATCGGCACCCCGACTCGAATGTGTGCCTGGCCACTGTAGCGGTGTAGCAACAGCTGGAACGAGGCCAGCAGTACCACGAACAACGTGGTGCCTTCGCTGTGCGCCAGGTGCGTGAGGCCTCGGGCCAACGGCACCGGCAGGCTGACCTCGTAGCGCCCACCCCGGTAGCTCTGCTGCGCCGGGCGCGGGAAGTCACTGGGCAGCTCCAGCAGCGGGTGCTCATCACCCAATTGCTCGGTCCAGTACTGCAGCTGGCGGTCGCGTTCGCCCGCCTCCATCCATTGACGCTGCCAGATGGCGTAGTCGGGATACTGGATCGCCAGGATGGGCAACAGTGGCGCTTGCCCCTGGCTGCGGGCCGCATAGCAAGCGACCAGTTCGTCGACCAGAATGCCCATGGACACGCCATCGGCCACAATGTGGTGCAGCGTCAGCACCAATACATGGTCATCCTCGGCGAGGCGCAGCAGGCCAACCCGCAGCAACGGCGCGCGCTGCAGGTCGAACAGTTGCTGGGTCTGGGCGTTGACGAAGGTCTCGATAGCCTGGTCGCGAGCGGCCGGCTCCAGCCCTTCGGCAAGGCTTGCGTGCTCGACGGGCAACGTGGCCAACGTTTCGACCACTTGCCAGGTGCGATCGTCCTCATCGATCTGAAAACGTGTCCGCAATGCTTCATGGCGTTCGATCAGGTCATCGAACGCGGCCTGCAGCGCCGTGATGTCCAGCGCCCCGCGCAGGCGTAATGCGCTGGGCACGTGGTAGGCGCGGCTCTCGGGATCCAGTTGCCAGAGAAACCATTGGCGCTGCTGTGCATACGACAGCGGTAAGCGGGGGAATTCGCCGCGCATTGCCGGAATCGGGAACTGGGCCAGGCTCATGCCACGACCGGCCAGTTTGTCGAGAAAGGCCTGCCGTTGTACCAGCGGCAGGCGAATGAAACGCTGAACCAGTGCAAGGTTGTCCAATTCAGCCATTTCAGAGGGTCTCCAGCTCGGTCAGAAAATCATGCATGTCGCTAAGGTCCTGGTTGAGGTTGCTGCTCAGGCAACCGCCGACCGCATTGGCATATTCATGCAAGGCGCCGGCTTTGAAGATCAGGTCGAGCGGGATATTGGCCTGCAATTGCTGCTGGGCGGCAGCAGTGACCTGGGTAGCGAGCAACGAATGCCCACCCAGTTCGAAGAAGTTATCGTTACGCCCTACTTGTTCGAGCTTGAGCACCTGTGCCCAGATCTGCGCCAACTGCTGCTCCAGGTCACCCTCGGGGGCCACGTAGCGTTGCTGCAAGTCGCTGGCATCTGCCTGGGGCAGGGCCTTGCGGTCGAGCTTGCCGTTGGGGGTCAGGGGCAGTTGATCGATGAACAGCAGGTAGCTTGGCACCATGTAGGCCGGCAGCACCTCGCGCAGGTGTGCCTGCAAGGTTTCGCGCAGCTCGGCCTGGGCCCAGGCATCGGCGAGCCCGGTGACCAGGTAGCCCACCAGTTGAGCACCAGCCGGGCCAGGCTGGGCCAGTACCACCGCTTCACGAACAGCGCCATGAGCCTGCAAGCAAGCTTCGATCTCACCCAGTTCGATACGGAAGCCTCTTACTTTCACCTGGTGGTCAATGCGGCTCAGGTAGTCGATGGTGCCATCGGCACGCTGGCGAACACGGTCGCCGCTGCGGTAGAGGCGGCCCCCCTGCCCGCCCAAGGCATCGGGCACGAAGCGCTCGGCGGTCAACGAAGGGCGCTCCAGATAACCCCGGGCGATGCCTTCGCCGCCCAGGTACAGTTCACCCTCCAGGCCGACCGGCAACAGACTCATGGCGCTGTCGCAGACATACGCGCTGCGTTCACCGATTCGGCTGCCGATGGGCGCGTAAGCCGCACCGCACGTATCATCGGGCCCAGCTTTCCAGATCAGAGGTGTGACCACGGTCTCCGTGGGCCCATAGCCATTGATGATGTACCGAGGCCGGAGCGCTCGTTTGGCCAGCTCGAAGCTCGAATGCGGCACGGCATCCCCACCGAAGCAGTAGATACGCACGGGCGGCGGGTTGCCGTCGCGCTCGGCATATTCGGCCAACTGCTGCAGGTACGCAGGGGGGAAAGCAGCCACGGTGACACCCTGTCGGTGCATGGCCTGGTAGGTCTGCTCCGGGGTCCACAGGCTCGGGTCGCGGATCAACAGTCGACCGCCGTGGCCAAGGGTGGTCAGCCATCGCTCGTGCGCGCCATCGAAGGCGAACGACATGAAATGCAGTTCACAGTCGTGTTCGCTCATTTCATAGCGTTCACCGATGGCCAGGCAGTGCATGGCCAATGGCCCGTGAGGAACGGCTACGCCTTTGGGTTGCCCGGTGGAGCCGGAGGTGTAGATCACGTAAGCCAGGTTTTGCGGCGCCGGGTCGTGGGCCGGCGCGCTGCCTGGTTGCGTGACCAGATCCAGTCGGTCGATGGCGAGACAACACAGACCATCCGGGGCCGGCAGCTCCGGCAGCAAATCCGAATGGCTCAACAACAGTGCCATGGCCGAGTCTTGCATCAGGTAGGCGAGTCTCTCCTGGGGGTACTGGGGGTCCAGTGGCACATAAGCACCACCGGCCTTGAGCACGGCCAACAGGCCGACAATCATGTCAAAGCCGCGTTCCAGGGCGATGCCGACCCGGACCTCCGGCCCCACGCCCTGGGCCATCAGGAAATGCGCCAGGCGATTGGCCTGGACCTCCAGTTCGGCGTAGCTCAAGGTACGTTCGCCGCACTGTAAAGCCACCGATTGGGGCGTGCGCTCGGCCCATGCCTGGATCAGCCGGTGTACCGCTCGATCGCTCGGATAGACATGGCGCGGCATGTTCCACTCGCGCAACTGGGCCTGCTCGGCGGCACTGAGCATGGGCAATTGCGCAACCACCTGATGGGGTTGCTCGGCAATAGCCTGCAACAGGGTCTGCCAATGGTTGGCCAGGCGAGTAATGGTCGCTGCCTCGAACAGTTCACAGGCGTAGGTGAACCGCGCGCCCATGCCGGCTTCAAGCTGGTAGGTGTCCAAGGTCAGGTCGAACTGGGCCGTGACGTTACCCCAATCCAGTGGCTCGACCTGCAGTTCATCCAGGCACTGGCCCGCCAGTACAGCCTGGGTCTCATCGTGATGGTTGTACATCACTTGGAACAACGGTGTATGGCTGCGGCTGCGCTGCGGATGCAAGGCTTCGACAAGTTGCTCGAATGGCAGATCCTGGTGTGCTTGGGCATCCAGTGCGGTCTGACGCACCTGGGCCAGAACCTCGGCGAATGGTGCGCCAGCGCTGAGCTCGGCCTTGAGCACCTGAGTGTTGACGAAAAAGCCGAGAATGCCCTCGACCTCCAGGCGGTTGCGGTTGGCGATGGGTACACCGACACGGATCTCCCGCTGGCCGGTGTAGCGATGCAACAACACCTGGAACGAAGCCAGCAACACCATGAACAGGCTGGCCTGCTCACTCCGGGCCAGCTGCTTGAGACGCTCGACCAATACGGGCTCGAGGCTGAAGTCGTGGCTGGCACCCCGCAGGCTCTGCACCGAGGGTCGAGGGTGATCGGTGGGCAGTTCCAACACGGGTTGCTCACCGGCCAGTTGCCCGGTCCAGTAAGCCAACTGACGGTCACGCTCCCCGGCCTCCATCCACTGGCGCTGCCACACGGCGTAGTCGGCATACTGCAGCGCAGCCGCGGCGGTATCGACGGTGCGGCCCTGGCTGAAGGCTTGGTAAAGGCCTATCAGCTCCGCGACCATACGTTGCAGCGACCAGCCATCGGTGATGATGTGATGCTGGGTCAATACCAAGGCATGGTCATCGTCACCAAACTGGATCAACCTGGCCCGCAGCAGCGGCCCCTGAGTGAGGTCGAACAGGCGTTGGGTTTCGCGCAGAACGGCCTGCTGCAGGGCCGCATCCTGCCCGGCGCGGTCAAACCGGGAAAGGTCCAGGCGCTCGCGTTCGACCCTGACGTCGCCTTGGGGGAGGATCAACTGGTGGAGATGGCCCTGATCCTGGATGAACAAGGTGCGCAGGGTTTCGTGCCGGGACACCAAGGTGTCGAAGCTGCGCTGCAACGCTACCGCGTCGAGGCGGCCGCGAAGGCGCAGGACACTGGCGAGGTGGTACGCCGTGCTTTGTGGCTCCAATTGCCAAAGGAACCATTGGCGTTCCTGCGCATAGGACAACGGCAACGGTGCATCCCGGCACGCGGCGAGCAATGGAGGTGCGCAAGGCTCGCCCTGCGGTGCGGCCTGAAGCACTGCGACGAAGGCCTTCAGGGTGGGCTGTTCGAACAGGGTACGCAAGGGTACGTCTTCTCCCTGCAACTGGCGTACCCGCGACATCACCTGGGTGGCGAGCAACGAATGCCCACCAAGGTCGAAGAAGTTGTCGTTCACGCCGACCTGCTCGACGTTCAGCACGTCCTGCCAGACCTGGGCGATCTGCGCTTCCAGTTCGGTACGT
>NZ_JACVVH010000087.1:0-9548 GCF_016647865.1 Pseudomonas sp. S60
GCGGCGCATCGCGAGCTGCGCTCGCTCCTACGTTTGTTTCGGGCCAATTAGCCTGCGCTGTTTGCACGCGGACCCCTGACGCGTGATCCACGGCAAACACAAAAATAGACAACCTACTAGTCGTAGGTTACCTTTGGTAGGTAATCCGCCATCCATCCAAGGACCCTACCCATGCACACCCTGATCGTCACCGCCCACCCGGACCCTCACTCACTCACCCATGCCATCGCCCAAACGATCGCCGAAAGCCTCACAGCCTCCACCCCGCAGCACACTGCCGAACTCGCCGACCTGACCACCGAGGGCTTCGACCCCCGTTTCAACCTGGCGGACCACCAGCTGTTTCTCAAGCAATCCCCACCCCCCGCTGATGTCGCAGTTGAACAGCGACGGCTCGACCGCGCCGACGCACTGGTGCTGGTTTACCCCATCTACTGGTGGTCTTTTCCGGCCCTGCTCAAAGGCTGGATCGATCGCGTGTTCGCCCAAGGCTGGGCCTACCAGGACAACAACGATGGCAAGGTGACCAAGAAGCTGCAACGCCTGCAGGTGCACCTGGTGGCCATCGGAGGTGCCGACCAGGGCACCTACCAGCGCCATGGCTACGGCGCGGCCATGAACACCCAGATCGACCACGGCATCTTCGATTACTGCGGCGCACCGGTGCGCAGTTCCACCGTGCTGCTGCCATCTGAAGGTGACTATGCCCGGGCTCATCTGGAAACCGCCCAGGCCATCGGTGCCAGCATCTTCGCTTCCCAGAGCTGAACCACAGTGGGACAATCGCGCCCATGACCGACCTAACCCCACCCGCACGCCGGCGCCTGCCCCGCGAAGCACGTACCCGCCAGTTGCTGGAAACCTCCTGGACATTGATTGCCGACGAGGGGACCGATGCGCTGACCCTGGGCCGACTGGCCGACGCGGCGGGCGTGACCAAACCGGTGGTCTACGACCACTTCGGTTCCCGCGAGGGCTTGCTGGCTGCGATGTATGAAGACTACGACGTCCGCCAAACGGCCTTGTTCGATAGCGCCATCGCAGCCGCGCAACCTACGTTGCCAGACAAGGCTGCGGTGTTTGCCAGCGCTTACGTAGATTGTGTGATGACCCAGGGCCGTGAGATTCAGGGGGTGCTGGCAGCCCTCAGCGGGTCGCCTCAACTGGCGGCGGTCAAGCGCAAGTACCAGACAGCCCTGCTGCAGAAGTGCGCCGGCATATTTGCCCCCTTCGCTGTCACAGGCGGCGTTTCCGAGGCCGGCCTGTGGGTTGTGCTAGGTGCCGCAGACGCCGTGTCGGAAGCTGCCGTGTCGGGGGAGATCACTGCTGACCAGGCAAAAGAGGCATTGCACCACACCGTGATCGAGGTGGTGCAGCGCACCAGGTGAAGGCCGACGAGATACCAGCAGGCTGCTCGCCCATCTGCCCTCGTTGGCCACGCTGAAACCTGCTCCAACCCACTCGCCTTTTGTTCAGGGATTATTGTCGCAGTTGAGCTGAGCCAAGGCGCTTGAGATTTATTTCCGGGGCGGTGCATCCATAACCCAACCTGGCGGGTAGTGGTTATCAGGCAGTCAGTGATTGCCATACCCATGACCTTCAAGGAGTGCACACCATGAATCTCAAACCGACCTACGCTCTGCTCGCCACCTGCTTTGCCTTCGGCGTTACCACCGCCCATGCCCAGTCGGGTATACCGGACCCGATCAAGGTGCCCGACGGCCACGTGATCGTGATGAAGACCGTAGGGGTGGGTGAGATCACCTACGAATGCCGCGACAAAGCCAAGGCGCCCGGGCAGACAGAGTGGTTTTTTGTCGGGCCCAAGGCGGTGCTGAAAGACCGGGCCGGCAATACCGTGGGCGACTACTTCGGCCCACCGGCCACCTGGCAAGCCAAAGACGGTTCGAAGGTGACCGGCACCCAACTGGCCGTAGCACCTGCAGCGAAAGCCGACTTGCCCTACCAGTTGGTCAAGGCCAACCCAGCAGAAGGCCAGGGCGCCATGCAGGGGGTGAGTTACATTCAGCGCCTTGCTACCCGCGGCGGTGTCGCTCCGGCCGAGGCCTGTAATGCACAGAACAAAGGCAAGCAGCAGGTCGTCAAGTATCAGGCTGATTACGTGTTCTGGGCAGCGAAGTAACCGGGCACTGACCAGCGCACTGGCCATTGATCATCTACGCTGCAGTCGAGCCCCTGGCCAGCCGGCCCGGGGCGCCGCCCACTGCCCAATGACCGCAAGGAACGCCGCCCATTGAACGCACCTGTTGTTCCTTTTGATTTCGAAGGTTGCCTGGCGGCCTGCGCCAACGGAGACCGCCGTGCATTACAGGCGCTGTACGAACATGAGGGCGCCCGCCTGCTGGGCGTGGCCCAGCGTATCAGCCGTGACCGGGCCACGGCCGAAGACATCGTGCATGACGCCTTCATGCGTATCTGGACCGGTGCCGGCAGTTATGACCCCGCACGCGGTTCGGCACGCGGCTGGGTGTACAGCGTGACCCGGCACCTGGCCCTGAACTTCATGCGCGACAGCCGACGCGAAACGGACCTTGACGACGCAGCCATGGCCGCAACCCCGACAATACCGCCGGAGGTCGAAGCCGCGCACTTGTGGTCCGGCTCCGGGAAGCTTTACCACTGCCTTGAACAGCTGCAACCGGGCCCGCTGCGCTGCATTCTGCATGCCTACGTGGACGGTTGCAGCAATGCCGAAATCGCCACCTTGCTCGGTGCGCCGCTGGGCACGGTAAAGGCGTGGATCAAGCGGAGCCTGAAGGCGCTGAGAGCGTGCATGACATGAACCAGACAGCTGATGATGCCCATGACGACGAGCTTCACGCGCTGGCAGGCGAGTACGTGCTTGGCACCCTCGACGGCGAAGCTCACGCCGCCCTGCACAAGCGCCTGGGCACCGACCCCACCCTGAGGGCTGCCGTGGATGCCTGGGAGGCGCGGCTGCTCGACCTGACCCAACAGGCCCAACCCGTCCCCCCAAGCCCCCGCTTGTGGCGACGTATCGAACGCAGCCTCAGCCAAACCCTGCAGGGCCGGCAGCGCCCTGTTGCACGTGGGTGGAATCGCCTGGGGCTGTGGCAGGGCCTGAGCGCCGCAGGGCTGGCCGCCAGCCTGCTGCTGGCGCTGGCCTTACTGACCCAGGCCCCACCCATGACAACCTACCTGGTAGTGCTGGCAGCCCCCTCCGGTCAAGCACCAGGCTGGGTGGTGCAAGCCAACGATGCCCGCATGATCGAGTTGCTCCCGTTGGGCGACGATGACGTGCCGCCGGGCATGGCGTTGCAGTTCTGGACCAAGGGTGAGCAATGGCAGGCCCCGGTTTCCTTGGGGTTGGTCAAACCGGGCGAACCCTACCGTGTGCCGCTCAAAGGCTTGCCCGCTGTCGAGCCGAATCAGCTGTTCGAGCTGACCTTGGAGAAAGCCGGCGGCTCACCGACAGGCGCCCCTACCGGGCCAGTGAAGTTCATCGGCCGCGCAGTGAAAGTGATTTGATCAGCCACTCACTCGGCTGGGGTCGCGGCTTCACTCGCAGCTTGCGCCGCCAGCTTCTCCCGGTCGGCCTTGCTGATGTATTTGGGCTTGGTGCTGCGCGGGGCGAGCTTGGCGCTGGCTTTCTTGGCGTGGGCCTTGAGGAGTTGCTTGATTTTCTTCTGGCGGTTCATGGCTGGCTTCTGGCGGGTTACATGGCGGCCATCATACCCTGCCCCGGGCAACCAGACGTCAACCTCGTCGTAAAACTCAGGGGGCGGTACATGTGGCCGCTGTCCTGTTACAGAGCTGAACCTGTACGCTTCAGGGTCTCAAGCCCAGGACGACGACCATGCACAGCGAGCCCAACCACCCCCCTGCCTCCGACTGGGTCATCCGCAGCGCCCAGCCTGGCAGCGTGGAACGGATCGAAGCCTGGTTCGGCAGCCATGGGTATGACCCGCATCGGCACGACACCTACTCCATTGGCCGTACCCTGGCCGGGGTGCAGAGTTTTCACTACAAAGGCTCGCTGTGCCATGGCGTGCCGGGCAACACGCTGGTGTTGCACCCTGACGAATTGCATGACGGCATGGCCGGCACCGCTGCGGGTTTTCGCTACCGCATGGCCTATATCGACCCGGCGCTGATACAGCAGGTGCTGGGGGGCGAGCCGCTGCCGTTCATTGCTGGCGGCGTGTCCAGCGACCCGCGCCTTTTCCGCGCCAGTCAGGCCTTTGTCCAAGCACTCGACCACCCCCTGGAAAGGCTGGAGGAACAGGACGCCGTGTACGACCTGGCCATGGCCCTGCGCGCCGTGGGCGGTAAGCCGCGTGGCCGCAAGCGCCTGGATTACCGCTCGGCTGAGCGGGCCAGGGCCTTCATCATGGAGCACCAGCAGGCGGGCATAACCCTGGAGATGCTCGAAAAGGCCAGCGGTCGCGAGCAATGGAGCCTGTCCAGAGACTTCCGCGCGTTGTATGGCACCAGCCCTTACCGCTTCGTGACCCTGCGGCGGCTGGACACGGTCCGCAGGCTGTTACTCGATGGCTTCACGCTGGTGGACGCGGCCCTGGCCGCGGGCTTTCATGACCAGAGCCATATGACCCGCCACTTCACCCGCAGTTTTGGGGTGCCCCCCGCCCGCTGGGTTGAGCGCTTGCGCGCTGGGCGCTGAGTTGCAGGATCGTACAAGAAGCCGTTGCGCCCGCTGGGTAGGCTTGGCTCTCCAACAACGGAGAACCCGCCATGCCCGCATCAAAGCAGCAAGCCCCTGCACAGCCTGTGAACCTGAAGGCAAAAGCATCCATGATCGACCAGCAATGGAGCCCCCGGGTGGTCGCAGAAATGAACGACTACCAGTTCAAGGTGGTGCGTATCGAGGGCGAATTCATCTGGCATTCGCACCCAGAAACCGATGAGGCGTTTGTGGTCCTGGAGGGCACATTGCGCATCGACCTACCAGCAGGTTGTGTGTGGGTGCAGCCGGGTGAGTTGTTTGTGGTGCCGCGAGGTGTAGAGCACAGAACGGCTGCACAGGGGGAGGCGAAACTGATGATGATCGAGCCACGCGGGGTACTGAATACGGGCCATGAAGGGGGTGAGCGCACGGCGCAGAACGACCTCTGGATCTAGGGCCGCTTAGCAGCCCATCGCCGGCAACTCTGCCATTCAACCTGTGGAAGCGGGTTTACCCGCGAAACGGCCTGGGCCAAACTCGTGCCCAAACCGCCACAGCTGGAACGCGCCATGCTCACCACCCTTGCCATTGGTAATTACCGCTCGATCAACCACCTGGTACTGCCCCTGGGCCAGCTCAACCTGGTGACCGGCGCCAATGGCAGCGGCAAGTCCAACCTGTACAAGGCCTTGCGCCTGCTGGCCGAAACGGCCCAGGGCGGGGTGATCGAGGCGCTGGCGCGGGAAGGCGGGCTGGACTCCACCTGGTGGGCGGGCCCGGAAATGAGCGCGCGCATGAAACGCGGTGAAGTGCCCATTGAAGGCCAGCACCCGAAGGAGGTCCGGCGCCTGCGCCTGGGGTTCGCCACCGAGGATTTCGGCTTCGCCATATCCCTCGGCTTGCCCATTCCCCTGCCCTATCCCTCCGCCTTCATGCTCGACCCGGAAATCAAGTGCGAAGCCATCTGGGGCGCCGGGGCCTATCGCCCCGCGTCGTTGCTGGTCGAGCGCAAGAACGCCCTGGTACGCGCGCGCGAGGGCAAGGGCTGGGCGGTGCTGGACCAGCATGCAGACAGCTGCGAAAGCTTCTTCAACATCGTCGGCCGCCCACGCCAGGCGCCGGAAATCGGCGAGCTGCGCGCGTTCATCAACAGCTGGCGGTTCTATGACCACTTTCGCATCGACCGCGACGCCCCTTGCCGGCAGCCGCAACTGGGCACCCGCTCACCGGTGCTGCACCATGACGGGCGCAACCTGGCCTCGGCCCTGCAAACCATTATCGAAATCGGTGACGTAGAGGACCTGACCGCCGCCCTGGATGATGCCTTCCCCGGCAGCCAGCTGGAGATCGACGCACCACCAGGCGGGTTGTTCAGTGTAAGGCTGCATCAGCACGGGTTGCTGCGCCCATTGGGCGGTGCAGAGCTGTCGGACGGCACCCTGCGCTACTTGCTGTTGATGGCAGCCCTGCTCACCCCGCGGCCACCGTCCCTGATGGTGCTGAACGAACCCGAAACCAGCCTGCACGCCGACCTGCTGCCTGCACTGGCACGGCTGATCATCCGCGCGTCGCAGCGCAGCCAGGTGTGGGTGGTGTCGCACAGCGCCGCGCTGATCCAGGCCTTGAAGGCCTGCGAGGGGTGCAATGTGCTGGAACTGGAAAAGGTGCAGGGCCAGACCCAGTTGCGCGGCGTCGGGCTGCTGGATGAACCGTTGTGGCGCTGGGTGGACTGACCCCGTTTCGCCTGTCGCGGGGCCATAGCCACCACGGCCGCGCCGGTCAACCCGGCACGGCCAAAGGCCTCAGCGGTTCCAGTTGGCTTCGCCGTTCTGCAGGGCAGTGGCCAGGGTCTGCAGGTTGCTGTCCGGCAGGCTGTCAGGCAACAGGTCCGCGCCCGAGCTGACATACAACTGCGCATAGGCGTTGCGCAACTCAGCGTACGCCAGGTCCCGCTTGAGCTGGGTCTGCAGGTTGTTCAGCTCACCCTGGATCAGTTCCAGCTCGCCAATGTTCTGCGTCTGGTAGCGGTTGCGCAACTGATCGGCGATTTGCCCATCGAGCTGCGCCAGCTCTTCGCTGGTGCGGAACTGACGCACCGACTCGTTGAAGTTGGCATTGGCCACGTACAGCTGCGCCAGCACCGCCATCGACATCGCCTGGCGGCGCGCCGCCGCCACGTCTTCGCCGGCCTGGGCGACCTTGATCGCCGTGGGCCCGGACAGCACATTGAACAGGTTCCAGGTGACCTTGACGCCGTAGTCGGCCCAGCTCTGGTTAACCAGGAACGAGTTGCTGTCGTAATGGCCACCCAGCGAGAACTCCAGGCCAGGCAACATCCGCAGCATGGCTTTGCGGGTTTCAGCCGCGCTGATACGGGCCTGGTAGTCCTGCTCGCGCAGTTCCGGGCGGTTGGCCAGCGCTTGCTCCTCGAGCTTGCTGAAATCGCCGTGGAACTCAGGCACTACGTAGCCCTGCTCCGGCGCCAGGGTGAAATCGGTATTCAGCGGCAAGTTGACCAACGCAGCCAGCTCGGTCTTGGCCAGGGACAGCGCACGGCGCTGCTCTTCGAGCTGGCGGGTGGCCTCGATCAGGGCACGCTGGTAGCTCAGCGTCTGCACCGGGTCCCCGACACGCTGCGCGGTCATGCGCTGGCTGTTGTCGCGGGCCTGGTTGATGCGCCCCATCAGGCTGTCGATCTGGTTCAGCAAGCGCTGGGCTGCCACCGCGCGCCAGTAGGCCGAGCGCACGTCCTGGGTGATGGTGTGGATGACCTTGCGCTTGCGCTCCTGAAGGATCAGGCGCTGGTCGGCCTGCTGCTTGGCGCTGACGTAGCTGACACCGAAGTCCAGCACGTTCCACACCATGGTCAGGTCGGCCACGTCACGGTCACGGTCCTGGGAGGTAGACGGTTCCAGGGACTGGGTGCCGGTACGGATGCTCTGGCTGCTGGAAGCGCCGACGTTGTTGCGCCCCGCGTAACCGGCGTCCAGCGCCATGCGTGGCAGCATATCGAACTGGGCTAGGTCGACCTGGCGCTTGGCCAGGGCCTCTTCCATCACCTTCAGGCGCGCCTCAAGGTTGTACTTCACCGCACGGGCCATGGCCTGGTGCAGGGTCAGGGGCCCGCTAAGGGGCTCCTGTTCCTTGAACATGCTGGCCAGGTCGGTGCGCGCGCGCGTCTCGCTGGCGCTGCGGTCGATCGGCTGGCTGGTCACGGCGCATCCGCTGATGGTCAGCGCCAGCAGGCTGGCGGCAAACAGTGTGTGGCTTTTGTTCATCCTTGGGCCGCCCCCTGGTACGGCTCTTTTTTCAAGTGTTGTGCTGTGCTTCATGCCTGTTTCCCGATCTGTGCCGGTTGCGCCAGGGCTTGGGCCAGTTCGCGCACATGGCGCTGCTCGGCTTCGTCCAGCTGTTGCAGTTGCTGAGTGAGGCTTGGCGCGCCGAACACGCCGCGCAAGCCTTGGCTGATTTCTGCCGGCCGCCATTGGCTGCCGTTGAACACGTTCATTTCACTGACACCCGGCACCTGGTGACTGAAGATGGCCGACAGCGTACTGCTGCCGAACACACTGCTGCCCGCGTTGGCAAAGCCAGACAAGCCGCCCTGCCCGCTCAGGCTGCTGTCGCTGCTGCCGAACACCTGGGCGATGAAGCTGGGCGCGCTAGCAGCGTTGCCGAGGAAGATGGTGCCCAGTGGCTGCAAATCACCGCCCACGCTGCGCACGTCGAACAACGACCCTGGCAACAGCGGCGATACGCCGCTGTTCTGCACCGGGCTGATTACCTGCGGTTGAACCACCGCCTGTTGCGTTTCTACGACGAGCTGCGGCGGGTTCAGGCGGTACTCCAGGTCGCCAACCTCCTGGGCCTGCAGGCTCTGCGCCTGGCCAACCAGCGACACTGCCAGGGCATTGCCGCTCGCATCCTGAATGCCGCTGTTCAATGCGTTGAGGCTCAGGGCCAATGCGCCCTGGCCGCGCAGGCCGCCGACCAGAATGCGGTAGGTGCGCCCGTCGACCTGCTGAACCGACTGCACCACGCCACTGGCAGACCCGGTACCGAGCACCGAGAAATCATCGGCATCCACGCCGCTGACCGCTTCGTCGAACGTCAGCGTGAAGCTGACGGTGGTGTCAGTCGGCTGCACCGGGCCATCCAGCACGATGCCAATTGGGCGTGGTGCCTTGGCGTCGACCAGAATGCCGCGGGTGTCGCCAACATTGTTCAGGCCGGTATTGGCCTGGTTGCCCCGCTCATCGCTCAGGCTACCGCCGTTGGTGTCGATCTGCGGCGCGACCGCGAAGGTGCTGTTGCCGGCCATACCGCTGGTGACAGTGAGGCGGAAGGTCAAGGCGGTGGTACCAGACCCCGAAAGGTAGTCGGCGTACACCACCCGGCCGTTATCCAGGGTGATCGCCAGCCGCGGGTTACCATTGCCGTTGTCGACCAGTACCGCTTCATCGGTGTTGACGGTGAAGTCCAGGGTATTGCCTGCGGTGTAGGCGCCGGGTGCCGGTACGCTGACGCTGGTGACCAAGGGCGCAACCCGATCGAGGCTGTAGGTACTGCCCTGCAGGCCACCGTTGATCGGGTTGCCCACCCCATCGGTAATACCCGTGTTGCTGGCGCTCAGGTCGAGCCGCACCGTGCCGGCGCCGGACAGGTTGTCCACCACCACCAGGTAGGTACGGCCATCGATACGGGTGACCGAAGCGATGCGCCCACTGGCGCTGCCGGTCAGGGCCAACGCGAAATCGGCGCTATCCACACCGGTCACCGACTCGTCGAAGGTGACGGTGTAGCGCAGGCTGCTGGCATTGGTAGGGGTGATATCGACGCGGGTGATGTTGGTGGCGGTGGGTGCGCTGGTGTCGATCAGCAC
>NZ_JACVVH010000088.1:0-8925 GCF_016647865.1 Pseudomonas sp. S60
AAAGCTCGCGATGCGCCGCGCGGGCGGCGCTCGGTCTCATAGGCGCAGATCCTGTTACGGCGAACACCTGACAGGTGCCTGGGCATGCATGCGTGGCGATGAGCCCTTTGATACGGCCAAGCTGTTTAGCGCTACGCACCTCAAAAAGATTGACCGGCAACAGAGTATCTACAGGGGGTGTGGGCTGGACCAACCCCCTGCGAAAGCGAGCAGCTAGCTATTTCTTGTGCTTGGCGAACGCGGCTTCGAGCGCTTCATTGACGGTGCGCAGCACCTTCACCCTTGCCCAGCGCTTGTCGTTGGCCTCGATCAGCGTCCAGGGCGCGATCTCGCTGCTGGTGCGGTCTACCATGTCGCCCACGGCCTGGCTGTAATCGTCCCACTTGTCACGGTTGCGCCAGTCGTCCTCGGTGATCTTGTAGCGCTTGAACGGGGTCTGTTCACGTTCCTCGAAGCGCTCCAGCTGCGTCTGGGGGTCGATTGCCAGCCAGAACTTCACCACCACCACGCCGGCATTCACCAACTGCTCTTCGAAGTCGTTGATCTCGCTGTAGGCACGCATCCAGTCGGCCGGGCTGCAGAAGCCTTCCACCCGCTCGACCAGTACCCGGCCGTACCAGGAGCGGTCGAAGATGGTGAACTTGCCCCGGGCCGGGATGTGCCGCCAGAAGCGCCACAGGTAAGGCTGGGCGCGCTCTTCTTCAGTGGGGGCGGCGATGGGTACGATGCGGTATTGGCGCGGGTCCAGCGCTGCGGCCAGGCGGCGGATGGCCCCGCCTTTGCCGGCGGCATCGTTACCCTCGAAGGCGGCTACCAGCGCGTGCCGGCGCATGCGCTTGTCGCGCAGCAGGCCGGCCAAGCGCGCCTGCTCGGTCACCAGTTGCTCCTGGTAGTCCGCTTTGTCCAGCCGCAGGGTCAGGTCCAGGGCGCCCAGCAAGCTGCGCTCATCGATGCTGCGGCCCAAGGGCGCAACGTTGCCCTGGTGCTTGCCCTTGGGGTTGTTGGCCAGGGCGGCCTGCAGGCTTTCGAGCAGAATGCGCCCCACCGCCAGGCTGCGGTAGTGGGGGTCTACGCCCTCGACGATGTGCCATGGCGCGTAGTCGCGGCTGGTGCGGCGCAGCACACGCTCGCCAAAACGCACGAAGCGGTCATAGGTGTGCGACTGCTGCCAGTCCAGCGGGCTGATCTTCCAGCTGTGCAACGGGTCGTCCTTCAGGGATTTCAACCGCGCCTTCATCTGCTTCTTGGACAGGTGGAACCAGAACTTGATGATCAGCGCGCCTTCATCGCACAGCATCTGCTCCAGGTGCTCGGCGCCCGTGATGGCCTGGTCCAGCACGGCGTCCTTGAACACCCCATGCACCCGGCCCTGCAGCATCTGGCTGTACCAGTTGCCGAAAAACACCCCCATGCGCCCCTTGGGTGGCAAGGCCCGCCAGTAGCGCCAGGCCGGTGGCCGCGCCAGCTCTTCGTCGGTTTGCTGGTCGAAGGTGAGCACATCGATCATGCGCGGGTCCATCCACTCGTTCAGCAGCTTGACCGTCTCGCCCTTGCCGGCACCCTCCACGCCATTGATCAGCACGATGACCGGGAAGCGCGCCTGCTGCTTGAGTTCGTACTGGGCTTCGAGCAGGGCCTCACGCAGGGCGGGCACCTCGGCGTCGTACGTTTCCTTGTCGATACTGTGGCCGATTTCGGCGGATTCGAACATGCATGGGCTCCTTTGATGGATAACCAAGATTAGCGGAAATCAAGCGGCAGAAGGTCAGTGGCAAGCTGCAAGTTGTGAGCTGCAAGCTGCGGGGGTTAGCTGCAAGAAAAGCTTGGTCATGCGAACATCTGCGCTTCTCTTGCAGCTTGCCGCTCAACCAGACATGACCGGAACTACCCTCCTTCAGCACGCCCAGATTGACTGGGATGACCAGGGCCGCCCGCATTCGCGGCAGTACGACGATGTGTACTTCGCCGTTAACGAAGGCATTGATGAAACGCGACACGTGTTTCTCGGACAAACGCGCCTGGCTGAACGTTTCACTGCCTTGGCCGCCCATGAGTGCCTGGTAATCGGCGAAACCGGCTTTGGCACCGGCATGAACTTCTATTGCGCCTGGCAGTTGTTCGAGCAGCACGCCACGGTAGGCGCCCGCCTGCACTTCGTCAGTGTCGAGAAGTACCCGCTCAGCCACCACGACATGGCCCGCGCGGTCAGGCTGTGGCCAGAACTGGCAGCCTTTGGCGAACCGCTGCTGGCGCAGTACGTGGCCGTACACCCGGGTTACCAGCAGTTCACCTTCGCCGAAGGCCGGGTGACCCTCACCTTGCTGGTGGGGGATGTACTCGAACAACTGCCCCAGCTCGATGCCCAGGTCGATGTGTGGTTCCTCGACGGCTTCGCCCCGGCCAAGAACCCCGACATGTGGACGCCTGAGCTGTTCGCCCAGCTGGCCCGGCTTTCACACCCAGGCACGGTGCTGGGCACCTTCACCACCACCGGATGGGTTCGGCGCAGCCTGGTGGAGGCCGGTTTTGCCATGAAGAAAGTGCCCGGCATTGGCAAGAAGTGGGAGGTGATGAGTGGCGCTTATGTGGGGCCGGTGGCTGACAGCACGGCACCTTGGTACCGCCGCCCAGCCTCTGCGCCAGGCCCCAGGCAGGCGCTGGTGATTGGCGCCGGGCTGGCGGGCAGCAGCACGGCGGCCAGCCTGGCCCGGCGCGGCTGGCACGTCACGGTGCTGGAGCGTCATGCCGCACCTGCGCAGGAAGCTTCGGGCAACCCGCAAGGGGTGTTGTACCTCAAGCTTTCGGCCCACGGCACCGCGCTTTCACAGATGATCGTGGCCGGTTTCGGCTACACCCGTCGCCAACTGGAGCACCTGCAGCGCGGCCAGGATTGGGACGCCTGCGGGGTGCTGCAACTGGCATTCGACCCCCAGGAAGCCGAGCGCCAGCGCAAACTGGCGGCCGCCTTCGACACGGGCCTGCTGCAACCACTGTCGCAAGACCAGGCACAGGCCATCGCCGGGGTAACGCTGCCGGCAGGCGGGTTGTTCTACCCTGAAGGCGGCTGGGTGCACCCGCCGGCGTTATGCAGGCAGCAGCTGCAGCACCCGCGCATCCGCACCGTCACCCACCAGGAGGTGGCCGAACTGCGCAAGGTCGATGGGCTGTGGCAGGCCTGGGGCGGTGAGGGGTTGCTGGCAAGCGCCCCGGTGGTGGTACTGGCAGGTGCCGCGGACGTACGCCACTTCGCGCCCTGTGCAGGCCTGCCGCTCAAGCGCATTCGCGGCCAGGTTACCCGGCTGCCGGCCAC
This sequence comes from Pseudomonas sp. S60, assembly GCF_016647865.1. Taxonomy (NCBI): domain Bacteria; kingdom Pseudomonadati; phylum Pseudomonadota; class Gammaproteobacteria; order Pseudomonadales; family Pseudomonadaceae; genus Pseudomonas; species Pseudomonas sp. S60. Next base: position 3,311 of record NZ_JACVVH010000088.1, read on the forward strand.
GCCAACCAGCCGTGCACTGGGCACGGTGCTGTGTGCAGAAGGCTATGTGGCGCCGCCACGCGGTGATGAACACACCTTGGGCGCCAGTTTCGATTTCCACAGCCAGGACGTGGCACCTACCCTGAAAGAACACCAGGGTAACCTGAAGCTGCTGGACGAGATCTCCACCGACCTGGCCGAGCGGCTGGGCGCCCACACCCTGGATGCAGCGCAATTACAGGGGCGCGCGGCCTTCCGCTGCACCAGCGCCGATTACCTGCCGATCGTCGGCCCCCTGGCCGACCCCGAGGCTTTCGCCGACGCCTATGCGGTGCTGGCGCGCGATGCCCGGCAGCAGCCCCAAGTGCCCTGCCCCTGGCTAAACGGCCTGTACGTGAATAGCGGCCACGGATCTCGCGGGCTGATAACCGCACCCTTGAGCGGCGAACTGGTGGCAGCCTGGGTGTGCGGGGAGCCATTGCCATTACCGCGAACAGTGGCCGAAGCCTGCCACCCAAACCGCTTTGCGCTGCGCAAATTGATCCGCGGTAAATGACCAAACTGGGGGTTATACGCCTACCTACCCACCAACCCTTATAACCGATCGTTCTAAAACTCTCACAAAGCACATGGGTCAGTTCCAGAAGGTGCCCTAATCCGGGGCACCCCCTCCCCAACGGAAAAACCGGTAAGGACTTATGTGCGGATTAGCTGGAGAATTGCGTTTCACCCCCCTCGGCCAAGCCCCTCGCCCAGCCGACCTGGCTGCTGTAGAGCGCATCACCCATCACCTGGCGCCACGCGGCCCGGATGCGTGGGGCTTTCATAGCCAGGGGCCGATTGCCCTTGGCCACCGTCGCCTGAAAATCATGGACTTGTCCGACGGCTCTGCCCAGCCGATGGTAGACAACACCCTGGGCCTGTCCTTGGCTTTCAACGGCGCCATCTACAACTTCCCGGAGCTGCGCCAGGAGCTGCTGGACCTGGGCTACAGCTTCTGGTCCGACGGTGACACCGAGGTGTTGCTCAAGGGCTACCACGCCTGGGGCGCGGCCCTGCTGCCAAAACTCAACGGCATGTTCGCCCTGGCCATCTGGGAGCGCGACAACCAGCGCCTGTTCCTGGCCCGTGACCGCCTGGGTGTGAAACCCCTATACCTGTCGCGTAACGGCGAGCGCCTGCGTTTTGCCTCTACCCTGCCTGCGCTGCTCAAAGGTGGCGATATCGACCCGATGCTCGACCCGGTCGCCCTCAACCACTACCTGAACTTCCATGCTGTAGTACCGGCACCGCGCACGTTGCTGGCCAACGTACAGAAGCTGGAGCCAGGGACCTGGATGCGCGTCGACCGCCACGGTGAGGTAGAACGCCAAACCTGGTGGCAGTTGCAGTACGGCCCCAACCCCGACGAGCGTGACTTGGACCTGGAAGGCTGGACCACCCGCGTGCTGGACGCGACCCGCGATGCCGTGGCCATCCGCCAGCGCGCTGCGGTGGACGTCGGGGTGCTGCTGTCTGGCGGCGTCGACTCCAGCCTGCTGGTGGGCCTGCTGCGTGAAGTGGGCGTGGAGGATTTGTCCACCTTCTCTATCGGCTTCGAAGATGCCGGTGGCGAGCGCGGTGACGAGTTCCAGTATTCCGACCTGATCGCCAAGCACTATGGCACCCGCCACCACCAGCTGCGCATTGCCGAGCACGAAATCATCGACCAGCTGCCAGCGGCCTTCCGCGCCATGAGCGAGCCGATGGTCAGCCATGACTGCATCGCGTTCTACCTGTTGTCCCGGGAAGTGGCCAAGCACTGCAAGGGCGTGCAAAGCGGCCAGGGCGCCGATGAGCTGTTCGCCGGCTACCATTGGTACCCCAAGGTGGATGGCGCTGATGACGCTTTCACGGCTTACCGCGAGGCGTTCTTCGACCGCAGCCATGCCGAGTACCGTGACACGGTGCAGGGGCCCTGGCAGTTGGACAACGACGCGGCCGGTGACTTCGTGCGTGAGCATTTCGCCCGCCCCGGTGCCAGCGCTGCCGTGGACAAGGCCCTGCGCCTGGACAGCACCGTGATGCTGGTGGACGACCCGGTCAAACGGGTGGACAACATGACCATGGCCTGGGGGCTGGAGGCGCGCACCCCGTTCCTGGACTACCGCCTGGCAGAGCTGTCGGCCCGCATTCCCGGGCGTTTCAAGCTGCCCGATGGCGGCAAGCATGTGCTCAAGCAGGCGGCTCGCCGTGTGATCCCTCACGAGGTGATCGACCGAAAAAAAGGCTATTTCCCCGTGCCTGGCCTGAAGCACCTGGAAGGCGCCACGCTGGGTTGGGTACGTGAATTGCTCACCGACCCCAGCCAGGACCGGGGGTTGTTCAACCCGGCCATGATCGACCGTTTGCTGAGCAACCCCCACGGCCAGCTGACCCCGCTACGCGGCTCCAAGCTCTGGCAGCTGGCCGCGCTGAACCTGTGGCTGACCGAACAAGGACTCTGACCCATGAAAGCCCACGAAACTGCCTATGGCCAGCGCCTGCTGCGCGGCCAGGCGCCCTCGTACGAGCGCCTGCAGGCACGCCTGGCGGGCGATGGCAGCGAGCCTCAACACCAGCCCCGTGCCCTGCACTGCGGCTGGGGCCGGCTACTGATCGGCCACACCTACGCCGACCCGGCCAAGCTCGCAGAAGATTTGCTGGGTGAATGCCGTGGCGAGCGTGATATTGCGCTGTACGTGGCGGCCCCCCAGCAGGTGCTGGCCCATGCCCCGCAGCAGCTGTTTCTTGACCCATCCGACACCCTGCGCCTGTGGTTTACCGACTACCGCCCGGCGCAACGGGTGTTCCGCGGCTTTCGCGTGCGCCGGGCGCAGAATGACGGCGACTGGCAGGCCATCAATACCCTGTACCAGGCCCGCGGCATGCTGCCCGTCGACCCTGAACTGCTCACCCCCCGCCACCTGGGCGGCCCGGTGTACTGGCTGGCGGAAGACGAAGACAGCGGCGCGATCATCGGCAGCGTGATGGGCCTGAACCACGCCAAGGCCTTCGACGACCCGGAAAACGGCAGCAGCTTGTGGTGCCTGGCCGTAGACCCCCACTGCACCCGCCCCGGGGTGGGCGAAGTGCTGGTGCGTCACCTGATCGAACACTTCATGAGCCGGGGCCTGGCCTACCTGGACCTGTCGGTGCTGCACGACAATCGCCAGGCCAAGCGCCTGTACGAAAAGCTGGGGTTTCGCAACCTGCCCACCTTCGCCGTCAAGCGCAAGAATGGCATCAACGAGCGACTGTTTCTGGGGCCTGGCCCGCAAGCCGACCTCAACCCCTATGCACGTATCATCGTCGACGAGGCGCTGCGTCGGGGCGTGGAAGTGCAGGTCGACGATGCAGCATCTGGCCTGTTCACCTTAAGCCTGGGTGGCCGCCGCATCCGCTGCCGTGAATCGCTCAGCGACCTGACCAGCGCCGTGACCATGACCTTGTGCCAGGACAAGCGCCTGACTCAGCGGGCATTGGGTAATGCAGGCTTGCAAGTGCCGGCGCAGCAGTTGGCCGGTAACGCCGATGAAAACCTCGCGTTTCTCGAAGAGCATGGCGCGGTGGTGGTAAAGCCGGTGGATGGCGAGCAAGGCCAGGGGGTAGCGGTCAACCTCACCACCTTCGAGGACATCGCCCACGCCGTCGAGCAGGCGCGCCAGTTCGATAGCCGTGTGCTGCTGGAAAGCTTCCACGCTGGCCACGACCTGCGCATTCTGGTGATCGGTTACGAGGTGGTTGCAGCCGCTATTCGCCACCCGGCGCAGGTAACCGGCGATGGCACGCACAGCATCCGCGCGTTGATCGAAGCCCAGAGCCGCCGACGCCAGGCCGCGACCGGTGGTGAAAGCCGCATTCCGCTGGACGATGAAACCGAACGCACGCTGGTAGCGGCAGGCTATGGCTATGACCACATTCTGCCCGCCGGCCAGCAGCTGGCGGTGCGTCGCACTGCCAACCTGCACACGGGCGGCACCCTTGAGGATGTGACGGCAACGCTGCACCCCGTGCTTGCAGAGGCGGCCGTCAAGGCTGCCCGGGCGTTGGAGATTCCCGTGGTCGGCCTGGATTTCATGGTGCGCGATGCCGCCCAGCCGGACTACGTGATCATCGAGGCCAACGAACGGGCCGGGCTGGCCAACCATGAGCCACAGCCCACCGCGGAGCGTTTCATCGATCTGCTGTTCCCCCACAGCCGGCCTTTGGGCTGACACACGATACCCAGCGCCGTGAGTGGCGGCCCGAAACCGGCCGCCGCTGCACGAACGCTGAACACTTCTCAAGACCACGACTGGAGGCCAGGACATGTCTGAGCGACATCCCGAACCCGATCTCGAATACCTTAAGCGCGTACTGCTGGAGATGCTCGCCATCCCCAGCCCTACCGGCTTTACCGACACCATCGTGCGTTACGTGGCCGAACGCCTTGACGAGCTGGGCATCCCCTTCGAGCTGACCCGGCGCGGTACCATCCGCGCCACCCTCAAGGGCCGCCAGAGTTCGCCAGACCGTGCGGTATCCGCGCACCTGGACACCATCGGCGCCAGCGTGCGCCAACTGCAGGACAACGGCCGGCTGGCGCTGGCACCGGTGGGCTGCTGGTCCAGCCGTTTTGCCGAGGGCAGCCGGGTGAGTGTGTTCACCGATACCGGTGTATTCCGTGGCAGCGTACTGCCGCTGATGGCCAGCGGGCATGCGTTCAACACCGCCATCGACCAGATGCCGGTGAGCTGGGAGCACGTGGAAGTACGGCTGGATGCCTATTGCACCACACGGGCAGATTGCGAGGCCCTGGGCGTGAACATTGGCGACTTCGTGGCCTTCGACCCGTTGCCCGAATTCACCGAAAGTGGCCACATCAGTGCCCGCCACCTGGACGACAAGGCTGGTGTGGCGGCATTGTTGGCTGCACTCAAGGCCGTGGTGGAAAGTGGCCGCCAGCCGCTGATCGACTGCCACCCGCTGTTCACCATTACCGAGGAAACCGGCTCCGGTGCTGCTGGCGCCCTGCCCTGGGACGTCAGCGAGTTCGTGGGTATCGATATCGCACCTGTGGCCCCGGGGCAAGCCTCCAGTGAGCATGCGGTGAGTGTGGCGATGCAGGATTCGTCGGGGCCCTACGATTACCATTTGTCCCGCCACCTGCTGAAACTGGCCGGTGATCACGAGCTGCCGGTGCGCCGCGACCTGTTCCGCTATTACTTCAGCGATGCTCATTCGGCGGTGACGGCGGGGCACGACATTCGTACGGCGCTGGTGGCTTTTGGCTGTGATGCAACACATGGCTATGAGCGTACCCATATTGATAGCCTGGCGGCGTTGAGCCAGTTGCTGTCGGCCTACTTGCTGAGCCCGCCCGTGTTTGCCAGTGATTCCCAGCCGGCCAATGCTTCACTGGAGCGGTTCAGCCACCAGCTGGAGCATGATGCGCAGATGGAGAGCGATACGCGGGTGCCGGCGGTGGACAGTTTGGTGGGCAATAAATAAGGTTGGCTGTGGGGGCGGGGGGTGTTTGCCTTGAGAGGGGCTGCGCCTGGGAGATCGAGCGCCGCCCGCGCGGCGCATCGCGCGCGGCGCGCGCGCCGACGGTTGTTTCGGGCCAATTAGGCCGG
>NZ_JACVVH010000089.1:0-8807 GCF_016647865.1 Pseudomonas sp. S60
CCCCATCCGCCACCACCCCCGCACGCACGCGCCGCCCTCGTCAGCGCAAGCCTGAACCTGCCATCACCCAGGTCAGCCAGGCACCCGCCGCGCTTGAAGTGGCCAGTGCGCCCAAGGGCAGCACCGAAGACAGCACCTCGGCCAAGCTTCCGGCGAGCTACCCGTACCGCACGCGGCTGCGACGCCAGGACTACGAAAAGGCCAAGCACGCCCTGCAAATCGAACTGCTGAAGGTGCAAAGCTGGGTGAAGGACACCGGGCAGCGGGTAGTGATTCTGTTCGAAGGGCGCGACGCGGCTGGCAAGGGCGGGACCATCAAGCGCTTCATGGAACACCTGAACCCGCGGGGTGCGCGCATCGTTGCCCTGGAAAAGCCCTCGGAACAGGAAAAGGGCCAGTGGTACTTCCAGCGCTATGTGCAGCATTTGCCCACGGCCGGGGAAATGGTGTTCTTCGATCGCTCCTGGTACAACCGCGCCGGGGTCGAGCGGGTGATGGACTTCTGCACGCCGCTGCAGTACCTGGAATTCATGCGCCAGGCGCCAGACCTGGAGCGCATGCTGTGCAACAGCGGCATTCTGCTGTTCAAGTACTGGTTCTCGGTAAACCGCGAAGAGCAGCTGCGCCGCTTCATCTCGCGCCGCGACGACCCGCTGAAGCACTGGAAGCTGTCGCCCATCGACATCAAGTCGCTGGACAAGTGGGAAGACTACACCGCCGCCAAGGAGGCCATGTTCTTCCACACCGACACGGCCGATGCGCCTTGGACGGTGATCAAGTCCGATGACAAGAAACGCGCGCGCATCAACTGCATCCGCCACTTCCTGCACTCGCTCGACTACCCCGGCAAAGACCACCGCGTGGCCTACGCGCCGGATGCCCTGCTGGTAGGCCGGGCATCACGCGGTTTCGAGGAAGATGAAGCGGTGGCGTAACCCGCCTGGCCTTAGAAGTTGGCGATGGCGCTGCAGTATTCGGCTTTGTGCCTGGGCACCTGATCGGTGCTGCCCAGGCGCTTGAGCGTGCCGCCACAGGCGCTGTAACCACGCAGTACCAGCTCGTAGTCGGCGCCTTTTTCCGGCACGAACCAGAACATGCCCAGGCAGTTTTCCACGGTGCCGTATGCCGGGGAACTGCCGCCGTCCAGAAAGTGCAAGGTGAAGGGCTTGCCGGCCGGCACCAGCACTTCGCTAACAGCATCCCCCCTGCCCACAGCCGCGCCGGCAGGTATGCCCAGGGTTTCGCCGTTCCGGTCGGCGAAGCCCTTTTTCGGTACAGCAATCACGCCTGCACCGGGGCTGTACCAGTCCACGCAATCCTTCTCGGGCACCGCCCGCACCATGCCATTGGCGATGACACGCAGGCGTGCGGTGTCCCCGGCAGTGGGTGAGCCATAGGGCGTGTTGAACGATTTGACGGCAGCAATGTTGCCACAGCCGGCCAGGGCAACGGCCAGCAGGCCGGCTAATACGGGTACTTTCATCCGTGAAGGTCCAGGGAGGTGATGAAGTGTGGGTAGTGTGTCTGAGACCTGCCGAAGCTGCTTGGGTTTCGCAGGCATCTGCGCTTCAATACGCACTTTTCACGGCACCCCCAAAGGACTCCACTCATGGCCACCTCCACCAAGCAACAGAAACGCGCCAAGCGCGCCGCCACCAAGGCCAAGCAGAACCGCATGGTCCGCAGCGGCCAGGCGGTCAAGGCCAGTGCCGGCGACAGCGCCAGTGTTAAGCAGGTGTACGACAAGGCCATGGAGTCGGGCAGTTACGAGCCGCTGTTCAAGAAGATGAAGGAAGCCCAGGAGGATGGCCTGGTCCCGATGATTTCGGTGTTCCTGGTAGACCCGTTGCTGGCCCTGGTGCTCAAGGGGCACAAGGAAGAACACGCCACCGACTACATCGTGCTGGTGTTCAGCGCCTACCGTAAGTGGCTCGACGGTGCTGATGAAGACACCACCATGGCATGGCTGGAGAGTGATGAGTTCCAGAATGCCTATATCACCGCCTCCGAGCTTGTGGCCAAACAGCAGCAACAGCAGAAGCAGTTCGGCTGACAGCGCCCCACAGCCCCGCCCACCCTGTGGGAGCGGGTTCACCCGCGCAGACGCCAGCACATGTAAAAAAGGCCGCGCCCTCAACAGGGCGCGGCCTTTTCATTGCAGCCAGCGCGGATCAGTTATCCAGCGCCACCCGCCCTGCAGCTTCACGCTTGCGATGCACCAGCAGCCCCGCCGCCACTACCGCAATGCTCAGCAATGCGGTGGCGATGATTTCGATACGGTGGTCTTCGCGCAGCGCCATCACGCCCAGTACCGCAACGATGAAGGCAATGGTGGCCCAGGTGAGCCCCGGGAACAGCCACATCTTGAAAGCGATCTTCTCGCCACGGGCTTCACGCTGGGCACGCATGCGCAGTTGCGACACAGCAATCACCAGGTACACCAGCAGCGCGATGGCGCCAGAACTGGCCAGCAGGAACTCGAACACCTGCGCCGGGGCCAGGAAGTTGGCGAACACACACAGGAAAGCCGCTGCCGTGGACAGCAATACCGCCACATGCGGGGTAGCTGCCTTGGTGGTGCGCTGGGCCATGGCCGGTGCGTCGCCGCGCTTGCTCAGGGAGAACAGCATGCGCGAAGAGGTGTACAGCGCCGAGTTGAGGCAGCTGGTCACCGCAATCAGTACCACGATATCGACGATCAGCTTGGCATTCGGCACACCGATACGGCTGAGCACGGTCTGGTACGAACCGGTTTCTGCCAGGGCCGGGTCGTTCCACGGCACCAGCGCAACAACCAGGAAGATCGACACCAGGTAGAACAGGCAGATACGCCAGATCACCGAGTTGGTGGCACGGCTGATCTGCTTGCCCGGGTCCTTGGACTCGGCCGCCGCGATGGTGACGATTTCAGTCCCCATGAACGAGAACATGGTGGTCAGCATGGCTGCCAGCACCGCGCCCAGGCCGTTGGGCATGAAGCCCTGGGTGTCGAACAGGTGGCTGATACCGCTGACCTGGCTGCTGGGCACCAGGCCGAACATGGCCACGCAGCCCACCACGATGAAGCCGATGATGGCCAGCACTTTCAGCAGTGCGAACCAGAACTCGAACTCGCCGTAGTTCTTCACGCTGAACAGGTTGGTGACGGTGAGTGCCAGGGTAATGATCAGCGAGAACGCCCACAAGTCTACCGCAGGGAACCAGGCATGCAGAATGGCCGCCGCCGCGTTGGCTTCCAGCGGAATCACCAGCACCCAGAACCACCAGTACAGCCAGCCGATGGTGAAGCCCGCCCAACGCCCGATGGCGCGGTCGGCGTAGGTGGAGAACGAACCCGTGTCGGGTGAGGCGACCGCCATTTCACCCAGCATGCGCATCACCAGCACCACCAGCGTACCGGCAGCCGCATAGGCCAGCAGTACGGCGGGGCCGGCAGCGGCAATGGCATGGCCGGAGCCGACGAACAGGCCGGCACCGATGACGCCAGCGATAGACAGCATGGTCACATGCCGTTGTTTGAGCCCCTGAGCGAGGTCGTTGGAATTGTTACCGCTCATAAAACTACCTTTGTAAGGAGTGGACCACATCGATTGCGAGTCAGGCGTGCCCTGGGTTGAGGTGGGCAACGCTGCAATCTGCGGTTTCGTACTGGCAATAAGCGCGCCATGTGCCAACCCACCGCACCAAGATTGTGCGTAAGCCTTGATTGACGCGGGATGGAGCGCTTTCGGCCAGCCCGTGACCGAATCATCGCCTAATGATCGGATTACGGAAATACCCACTTACAAATGCACCACGGGTGCCCCTCGGTAACACCCACGCACCATTGCAAGGCAAAAAAGTGCAACCGCTAGGTACAACCATGATGCTGTTTTACACGCTTGCCAGGTGCAGCCCGGCATCAGTGGATCGCTGCCCGCGTGGTCAGGTTTACTCAGCAAACGGTCCGAAAGCGCTTCCCTGGGCCGGCCAAAACTGGCACCATCGCGCCTTTTTTCATCAAGGCTCAGGTGCCGGGCGACAACGCGGGTGGACATCCGCGCGACGTTGCGCTGCAACGATGCGACAAACTGCCCCACCAAGGCCCAGACAGCCCGGCAACCCTGTTGGCCGTCATAATGCCGCTATGCTAGCTTGGCGCACGCCAGGAAGGCCGCCAACAGCTGGGAACGCACCCGAACACATGAGGACCGCACATGGCTCAGGCCACGCCCGCGCTGGAAATCCGCAACCTGCACAAACGCTACGGCGAGCAGGAAATTCTCAAGGGCATTTCGCTGACCGCACGCGACGGTGACGTGATCTCCATCCTGGGGTCGTCCGGCTCCGGCAAGTCCACCCTGCTGCGCTGCATCAACCTGCTGGAAAACCCGCACCAGGGCGAAATCCTGGTTGCCGGTGAAGCCCTCAAGCTCAAGGCCGCGAAAAACGGCGACCTGATCGCTGCCGACAACCGCCAGATCAACCGCCTGCGCAGCGAAATCGGCTTCGTCTTCCAGAACTTCAACCTGTGGCCGCACATGTCCATCCTCGACAACATCATCGAGGCCCCACGCCGCGTCCTCGGCCAGAGCAAGGCCGAAGCCGTGGAGGCAGCCGAAGCGCTGCTGAACAAAGTGGGTATCTACGACAAGCGCCACAGCTACCCCGCCCAGCTTTCCGGTGGCCAGCAACAGCGCGCCGCCATTGCCCGTACCCTGGCCATGAAACCCAAGGTGATCCTGTTCGACGAGCCCACGTCGGCCCTCGACCCGGAAATGGTCCAGGAAGTGCTAAACGTTATCCGCGCATTGGCCGAAGAAGGCCGTACCATGCTGCTGGTGACGCACGAGATGAACTTTGCCCGCCAGGTGTCCAGTGAAGTGGTCTTCCTGCACCAGGGCCTGGTCGAAGAGCAGGGATCGCCGCAGCAGGTCTTCGAAAACCCGACCTCGGCGCGTTGCAAGCAATTCATGTCCAGCCACCGCTAACGGAGCAATACATGCAAACCTACAAGAAGTTTCTCCTGGCCGCTGCAGCCACCCTGGTGATGTCGGCCAACGCCCTGGCCGCAGAAAAACTGCGCATGGGTATCGAAGCGGCCTACCCGCCGTTCAACAACAAGGACGCCAGCGGCAACGTCGTGGGCTTCGACAAGGACATCGGCGACGCCCTGTGCGCCAAGATGAAGGTCGAGTGCTCGGTGGTCACCTCCGACTGGGACGGCATCATCCCGGCCCTGAACGCCAAGAAGTTCGACTTCCTGGTGTCGTCGCTGTCGATCACCGACGAGCGCAAGCAGGCTGTGGACTTCACCGACCCCTACTACTCCAACAAGCTGCAGTTCATCGCGCCGAAAAACGTCGACTTCAAAACCGACAAGGCCTACCTGAAGGGCAAGACCATCGGTACCCAGCGCGCCACCCTGGCGGGCACCTGGCTTGAAGACAACTACGGCAGCGACCTGGACATCAAGCTGTACGACACCCAGGAAAACGCCTACCTCGACCTGGTCGCCGGCCGCATTGACGGTATCCTGGCCGACAAGTACGTGCAGTACGAGTGGCTGAAAAGCAAGGACGGCTCCAACTTCGAGTTCAAGGGCGAGCCGGTGGTGGACAGCGACAAGATCGGCATCGCCGTGCGCAAGGGTGACACCAAGCTGCGCGACGACCTGAACAAGGCCCTGGCCGAAATCAAGGCCGACGGCACGTACAAGAAGATCAACGACAAGTACTTCCCGTTCAGCATCGAATGACCCGCCCCGACCGGCGCGCCCTTGCGGCGCGCCAGTCCCTAAAATGACCTGCCCATGAATATCGACCTGCACGGATTCGGCCCGGCCATGATGGCCGGCACCCTGATGACCGTAAAACTGGCGCTTTGCGCCTTGCTGCTGGGGCTGGTGCTGGGCCTGCTCGGCGCCCTGGCCAAGACTTCCTCGATCAAGCCGCTGCAGTGGCTTGGCGGCTTCTACTCCACCCTGGTACGTGGCATACCCGAACTGCTGTGGGTGCTGCTGATCTATTTCGGCACCGTCGGCCTGATGAGCAGCCTGGGCGATGCCCTGAACATGCCGGGCCTGGAGCTGAGTGCATTTGCCGCCGGCGTCATCGCCCTGGGCCTGTGCTTTGGCGCCTATGCCACCGAGGTGTTCCGCGGCGCCATCCTGGCCATCCCCAAAGGGCACCGCGAGGCCGGCCTGGCCTTGGGCATGTCCAAGGGGCGTATCCTGTCGCGCATCATCCTGCCGCAGATGTGGCGCATTGCCCTGCCCGGCCTGGGCAACCTGTTCATGATCCTGATGAAGGACACCGCCCTGGTGTCGGTGATCGGCCTTGAAGAAATCATGCGCCACGCGCAAATCGGCGTGACCGTGACCAAGGAGCCCTTCACCTTCTACATGGTCGCCGCCTGCATCTACCTAGGCCTCACCATCATTGCCATGACCGGCATGCACTTCATGGAAAAACGCGCCGCTCGCGGCTTCGCGAGGGCCGAATAATGAATTGGGAAGTGATCATCAAGTGGCTGCCCCGCCTGGCCCAGGGCGCCACGCTCACCCTGGAGCTGGTGGCCATTGCCGTGGTGGCCGGGCTGATTCTGGCCATCCCGCTGGGCATCGCCCGCTCTTCGCGCCACTGGTACGTGCGCGCCGTGCCGTTCAGCTACATCTTCTTCTTCCGCGGCACACCGCTGCTGGTGCAGCTGTTTCTGGTGTACTACGGCCTGGCCCAGTTCGACGCCGTACGCAGCAGTTCGCTGTGGCCGTACCTGCGCGACCCGTTCTGGTGCACGGTGCTGACCATGACCCTGCACACTGCTGCCTACATCGCCGAGATCCTGCGCGGCGCACTGCAGTCCATCCCCAAGGGTGAGATCGAGGCGGCGCGGGCGCTGGGCATGTCGCGGGGCAAGACCCTGTTCTACATCATGCTGCCCCGGGCCGCGCGCATCGGCCTGCCGGCGTACAGCAACGAAGTGATCCTGATGCTCAAGGCCAGCGCCCTGGCCAGTACGGTGACCCTGCTGGAACTGACCGGCATGGCCCGCACCATCATCGCCCGCACCTACCTGCCGGTGGAAATCTTCTTCGCTGCCGGCCTGTTCTACCTGCTGATCTCGTTCCTGCTGGTGCAGGGCTTCAAGTTGCTGGAACGCTGGTTGCGGGTGGACGCCTGCCAGGGTCGCTGACCCCGCACCGCCCCTTTCGCGGGTGAACCCGCTCCCACAGGCCCCTCACAGGCTTTCAACCTGTGCCAACCCTGTGGGAGCGGGTTCACCCGCGAAAAGGCCCTCAAACCCTACAACCATCTCCCCATGCCCAACCACCTCCACAGCCACCACCTAAGCACCCGCTTCCTGGCCCTCGACCAGTTCCTGGTGGAGCACCAACAGCTGTGGAAACCGCGCCCCTTCACTACCCTGCAACTGGGCTGGGAGGCCGCCCACCCCGAACTGGCTGCCCACCTGCGCCAATGTTCCTTTGCAGACGCCGAAGCCGACAGCACCACTGACCGCCTGCCCGCCCCCTTCCCGCAACTGGCCGAGCAAGCCCAACAGCTCGCCACGCTCGGCAGCCTGCCCCAGGCCGAACTGCCGCCAGCCACCCACCGCCTGGACGTCGCCGTTCCCGGCCGCAAATGGCAGCAGATCGAAGCCTTCGCCAGCCACCTGGCCTTCAGCGCCCCGCCCCACCACTGGCTGGACTGGTGCGCAGGCAAAGGCCACCTCGGCCGCCGCCTGCTGCAACCCGGCCAGCAACTGACGTGCCTGGAATACGACGCCGAACTGGTTGCAGCTGGCCAGGCACTGAGCACCCATCACCACTTGCCCGCGCAGCATCTGCATCAGGATGTGATGGCACCCGAAAGCGCGCGGCATCTGCATTCGGACACTAGCGTGGTCGCCTTGCATGCGTGCGGCGACCTGCACGTACGCCTGCTGCGGCTGGCCGGCGAGCAAGGCTGCCGGCAGCTGGCGGTGGCCCCGTGCTGCTACAACCGTATCGCCACACCGAGTTACCAGGCGTTATCCACAGCTGCACGCGCTTCCAGCCTACACCTGTCGCTGGACGACCTGGGTTTGCCCCTGAGTGAAACCGTCACCGCCGGTGCCCGCGTGCGCCGCCAGCGTGATACCTCCATGGCGCGGCGGCTCGGTTTCGACCTGCTTCAACGCCAGCAACGCGGGGCAGATGAGTACCTGCCGACGCCATCGCTGCCTGTGGCCTGGCTGAGCAAACCGTTCGAGCAGTATTGCCGTGATCTGGCGGCACTCAAGCACGTACCCATTCACGGTGAACCGAACTGGGTCGCGCTGGAAGCGGCGGGCTGGCAGCGCCTGGCCGAGGTGCGCAACCTAGAGCGCGTACGCAACCTGTTCCGCCGCCCGCTGGAGCTGTGGCTGGTACTGGACCGCGCCCTGTACCTGGCAGAACAGGGTTACGACGTATGCGTGGGGTTGTTTTGCGACTATCCGTTGACCCCGCGCAACCTTCTGATCCTGGCCGAGCGCGGCAGATAGCCGCAGAAAAACCTGTGGATAACTCTGTGAACAAGCTTGTGATTACCTGTTGGAGCCAAGCGCTATTTCCAGCGCCTGGCTTATTCCTTCAGGTACCGCAAGGCCAGCAAAAACAGGCATTTGCGCAAAGACAAGTGGCACAGCAGGGCGGCATGCATTTCGCGCAGGTAGTTGATGCCGCTTGTGCATAAGCGATTTTGACGGTAGCTCAATTGGGGGGAGGGCTGTGAGGTGTTCGCCGTGGGGAATGTAATTGGCCCAAAAACGTAGGAGCGAGCGCAGCTCGCGATGCGCCGCACAAG